>JALYHX010000946.1 GCA_030776305.1 Myxococcota bacterium | reverse complement strand
GTATCTGCCAGCGCTGGCCCGGGCCTCGACGGGCGCAATCCAGCGATTACGCTGCGCGCGCGTCATGACCGACCTTCCGCGCGGACGAATCAAGCAGCGCCCCGAGGACTTCGTCGTCGACGAGATTCCGGCGTACCCACCCACTGGCGCGGGCGAGCACGTCTTCGTTCGTTTCACGAAGCGCGACATGACGACGATGGACGCGGCGAAGGCCATTGCCACTGCCCTCGGCTGCGACCCGCGCGCCACGGGCGCCGCGGGGATGAAGGACAAGCGCGCCGTCGCGACACAGACGATTTCGCTCCAGGCGCCCACCGGGACGGATTCTGCCGCGGTCGCATCGCGCGCGCTGTCGCTGGCGGTGGAGGGACTCGTCGTCCACGAGGCGACGCCGCATGGTCACAAGATCAAGCCTGGGCACCTGGTGGGCAACCGGTTCACGATCACGGTTCGAGACGTCGCCCGCGATCGGATCGACGACGTGGTGCGGGGGCTGGAGCGCGTCGCCGGCGATGGCGTTCCAAACGCATTCGGTAAGCAGCGATTCGGCGCGGGAGGCGACAACGCGGCGCGCGCGCTCGCGTGGCTGCTCGGCAAGGAGCGTGGACCGCGCGACCGGCGCGCACAGCGTTTCCTGTGGTCGTCCTTGCAATCCGCGGTCTTCAACGAGGTGCTCGACGCGCGCGTCGGTGATGGGACTTGGACGACAGCGCTCGAGGGAGATCTATTAAAACGACGTCAGTCCGGCGGCCTCTTTGTCTGTACGACCGTTCAGACCGACGCCGAGCGCGCGGCTCGGGGCGAAGTGTCCCCCACGGGCCCTATGGTCGGGGCACGCATGATCTGGCCGCAAGGGGCGCCAGGCGACCTCGAGAGACGCATCGTGGCGGCGGCGCTGGGCGATGGGTTCGATCTCGAAGCCACGCGTCGCCTGGGCGAGGGCAGCCGGCGAGCGCTGCGCATGTGGGTGCAAGACGTAAGGTGGGAGATCGTCGATGACGTTCCCGGGCATGGAGCGGCCAGCATCCGGGTTTACTTCGTGCTACCGAAGGGAGGCTACGCGACGACCGTCCTCGCGGCGGTCGTTGCCGTCGACGAAACGCGCGAGCCAAATGCATCATCGTCACAACCGCTGGACGACACCGAGAGTGAAACAATTTCACAGTAACCTGCGTAGTGCACCCCGGACGATACGGAGCGAAGCGAAGTGAATTCACTGATCGAACGCGTGAAGAGCGCCATGGTTGGACTGGGGACGGGGTGGGTCCTTCTCCTGATGCTCTTTCTGAGTGTCATCTCGCTGGCGATCATGCTCGAACGAGCTTGGCTGTATTGGTCACTGCGTGACGACATCGACGGCCTGATGCGGGACCTGGGCCGGCTGCTACGCGGCGGCGACTTGGACGGCGCACGTCAGCGCCTCGAGGCCTCCCGCAGCGCGGAGGCCGCGGTGGTCGTGGCCGGCCTCGTCGAGGCCGACAGGGGTGTCGAGTCGGCCCAAGAGGCGATGGAAGGGGCAAGCGCCCTGCAGCGCCTCAAGCTCGAGAAGCGACTCGCGTTTCTTGGAACGCTCGGCAACAACGCCCCGTTCATTGGCCTGCTCGGAACGGTCATCGGAATCATTGCGGCTTTCGACGAGCTGAGCAAAGTGAAGATGGCGGGCTCGACCGGGTCGACGCAGCTTGCCCCGGAGGCGGTCATGGCGCGCATCTCGGAGGCCCTCGTGGCGACCGCCATCGGAATTCTGATCGCGATCCCGGCGGTCGCGGCGTTCAACGCGTTTCAGCGGGTGGTGCGTGGAACCGTCGCGAACACCGAGGCCCTGGGCCACGTGCTTCTGGCGCATCTCAAGGCCGTCCCGGTCGATACCGGGAATCCGGGCGCGGCGCGTGTGGCGCGCGCCGGCACCTCGCCCGCGTCGGGACAAGGTCGGGGGGAGACTCCGGAAGAGAGGAATTGAGATGGCCGGCGGTGCGATGCAAGAGGCCGACGAGACGATCACCGGGATCAACGTCACCCCGCTGGTCGACATCACGCTCGTCCTCCTCATCATTTTCATGGTGACCACGAAGATCGTGCTCAACCAAACCGTACCGCTCGACTTGCCCAAGGCGGCGACGGGGACGAGCGACGTCCAAGTCGTCTTCAGTATCGTCCTCGCGGCCGACGGGCGCGCAATGGTCGACGGTAAGTTGATCCCGTCCGACGACGCCATTCTGCAACTGTCGCGCGACGCACTGTCGCAGCACAACGATTTACGCGCCGTCATCAAGGCCGATTCGGCGGTGACGCACGGCCGTGTGATTCACGTGCTCGATCTGCTCAAGCAGGCGCATGTGAACAAGATCGCGTTCGGAGTCACGCCAGTGGCCGCGGCGCCGCAACACTGAGCAAGGCGATGGGCCGTCGGACCGACATTGAGGCGACGAAGAACGGGGCACCTAGCGCCCGTATGCCTTGGCTCGCGACGGCCGGCGGAAGTCCCACGCTCTACGATGACCCGATGAGCAAGGTGCTCGGGCTCGACGCGAAAACGTCGACTCTCGCTGCGTGGTTCGGATTCACGTCGGGGTCCACGTTGCTTCTCGTCGGCCTGATGGCGTTCGCCAGCGTCGTTGCCTGGGTGCACACCGCCCACGGGCGTCTCGCGGCGTCGGCGCCCGAAGAAATCGACGTGATGAAGGAAGACGCGCCTCCGCCGCCGCGCGCCGAGCCCGAGGCCAAGCCGGAGCCGGTTGCCATGCAGCGCCCGCAGCCGCGTGAAGCACCACCCCCGCCGGCACCGGCCCAGGCGGCGAAGGTCCTCGCTCAGGAGCCAGACCCGAACGAGCCCGTCGATCTGACCGGCAACACGATCGTGCAGGGGAATGGGGATACGTATGCCGGCGGATTCACGACGGCGAACGGAACGAGTGGCAACGCGGTACGTGGGGCGGCTGTCGCGGGAGGCGTCCCCGGCGGCACGGGTCCGGTGCGGCCGGCGCCCCAGGTGGGGACGGATCGATCGCGCGCGGCGTCGGTCGGAGCCACCGAATGGAACGCTCCATTCCCACCCGAGGCGGACGCGGCGCAGATCGACGACGCCTATGTGATGCTCCAGGTGGACGTGCGCCCGGACGGCACGCCCGCGGCGGTGCGAGTGCTCAGCGACCCGGGAAATGGGTTCGGGCGTGAGGCGCGTCAGTACGCTTTGAGACAGCATTATTCGCCGGCGCTCGACCATGACGGCAACGCCATCGCGGCGACGACGAGGGTCAGGGTTCACTTCTCGCGCTGAGCGTCCTAAAGGGAGACTCGTGAGCGGCGACCCGCGCGAAGAGCTTGCGAGCCTGGCGGCCTCGCTTCGGTCGTACATCGAATGGCAGAAGCAGACCGGAACCACCGGTTTCCCGCGTCCCTCGACCCCGACTTCGACTTCGACTTCGACCCCCTCCGCGGATCGCCATGTGCGCCTTCCTGCGCTCGCGCGCGAAGTGTCGAGTTGCACCAAGTGTGCGCTCGCGGTGGCACGGACGCAGACTGTCTTTGCGCGAGGCAATCCGGATGCCCAGCTCTGCTTCATCGGCGAAGCTCCGGGAGCCGACGAGGACGCGCAAGGACTTCCGTTCGTCGGCCGTGCGGGGCAATTGCTGGATCGGATGATCGTCGCGATGGGCCTGTCGCCCCACGACCACGCGTACGTCTGCAACATCATCAAGTGCCGACCACCGGGCAACCGGCGACCCGAGCCCGAAGAGATCGCGACGTGCATCCCTTACCTGCACGAGCAGCTCGCGCTCATCCATCCACGCGTCATCGTCGCCCTCGGCAACACGGCCGTTGCTGCACTGCTCGAGACCAAGCTCGGGATCACGAAAGTGCGCGGACAGTGGAAGCTTTATCGCGGGCAGACGCTCGTCATGCCCACCTACCATCCGTCGTACCTGCTGCGTCCGGGTCCGCAGCAGACCGAGGCCAAGCGCCAGGCGTGGGAAGACTTGCAACTGGTGATGAAGGAGCTCGGCTTACCCCTCCCCGCAACCAAGCGCTAGGAGCCGCGGCGGCTCCTTTCCTTATTGTGAATGATGGGGGGGCCGTTGGGTTTCGCGGAAGGAGGGCGCGTGTATTTCGTCCTGGGACGGAGCGAGCGCAGGGAGGGCAGCAGCGGCTACCGCACGCTCTCGACGATTTTGCGTAGCACATGTATTGGCGGCTCTGTCGTCGTCGCGCGCGCGAAGCGACCACCGCGGTTGACGACGGCCTTCTCCCACACCGCAGTTAGCGAGGCCAGCGCGGCGAGGTACCCGCCGCGCGTTGCGTCCGCATCCGTCTCGACCACTGTATCGCCTTCGAGCGCCCGGAAGCGAACCGTGCCTCGGTAAGGAAAATCCACCTCGGCGGGGTCGAGCACCTGAACGACGACCAGGACACGGCCCCGCGACGCGATTTCAGCGACCCGCTCGCCGGCTCCGTCAGGCAGATCGACCAAATCGCTCAGCAACACGACCACGGCCCCGCGACGCGTCGCACGGGAGACGGATTGCAAAGCGCGCTCGACCATTGCGCGGTCCATGCCAGCGTCGCCCCCGGGATGCACCGCCTCGAGCGCAGCCACGATCCGCTCGAATTGCTCGCCGCCACCCGCGCGCGAGACTGGCGCATGCGACCCGCGCCCTCCGATGAAGGTCAGGCTCACCGGATCTCCACTTGCCAGCGCGATCCGCGCGAGCGCCGCGGCGACCACGGCGGCGAACGCCAGCTTCGCTCCCGGCGCCGTCGGCCCGCGGAAAGCCATGGATGACGACGCGTCAAGTATCAGGCAAAGAGCGCGCTCGGTCTCCGTCTCGAACTGACGCACGACGAGCCGGTCGTGGCGAAGAAGCGAGCGCCGGTCCAACCAGCGAAGATCGTCGCCCGGAACGTACTCGCGATAGCCGCCGAATTCGACGCCGGCGCCGCGACGCGTGCTCCGATGCAGCCCAGCGTATGCACCCTCGGCCACTTCACGTGCGCGGAGCCGCAACGGCGCCAACTCCCCCCAGTCGATCGCGCGTCGGATCGGACGCAGATTGCTCAAGGGATCGCCACACCCGGAGGAAGCGGCACGGCGAACTGGGACCGGCTCACATCGAGCATGTCTCGCGCCAAGCTCACCTCGCTCAGCTCGACTCCCGTGCCTGCGACCACTTGGCGGAGCATGTCGTCGCCGCCCTTGGTGTCGCCGGACGCGCGGCGGTCCATGGCCGCGTAGAACAGTGCCTCGTACTTCTGGATGGGCGTCGAGGCATGTGCGATCAGCTCGTCGCTCGTGCGTTTGCCTTCCCCGAAACGGGCAAGCGTCGCGATCCAACGGGCATCGTCGGGCACGGAAACGAACACGCGGTCGGACGTCCCGTCCGTGGGAATCCGCAGTTGCCGCTCGAGGAGACGTACCCAGAGGGCAAAATAAACGAGATCGTCCTCCTGCAGATCGACCGCCACTGCGCGCTGCAGCCCGTCGCGCGCGGCAGCGAGGTCTCCTCGTACGAACGCGCGACCGACGAGGAGCTCGATGGTCTGCGTGGCTTGGCGCTTGTCGCCGGGCGCTGCGGCATAGGCGCGCTCGAGCGCGCGTTGCGCCGGTTGCACTGCACCAAAACGATCCAAAACGCGTGCCAGTACTCGCTCGACCCGCGCCCGCGCGTCGGCGTCCGGAACGCTTCGCGACTGGACCAGCCCCTTCAGCGCTTCGGTCAGTGGCGTGCGCGCGGCCGCGACGTCTCCGTTGGCGCGCGTCACGTCGCTGATGAGAAGCAGGATCTCGCCACGCAGTGCGGGATCATGCGCGACATCGACCGCCGAAAGCGCGTCGCGCAAGTGATCGAGGGCAGACTGGATCTGGCCGTCTCGCCAGGCGATCCGCCCCAGCGATAGAAGCACTGTGCCGGACTTTTCTTCGTCCGCGGACTGCTGAAGAAGAGCTCGTGCGACGTCGATTCGTCCTTCGCGCAGCTCGATTTCCCCCATCGCGGCGCGAACGCGTGCCGCGCTCGGCTGGATTTTGGTCGCAAGCGCCGCTTGAGACGCGACGGCGAGCAGCGGCTGCGTCGCTTTGAAGCAACGCCGCGCAGCGTCTGCGTCCCCTGCCTCCTCCTCTGCGGCCATCGTTTCGAGCGACAGCGCCAGTGCTTCGCTCAGCACACGCGCGTCGGGATGTGCGCGCGCCGTCTCGATGAGAACTGCCGGGGTCGCCTCGGCGAGTCCGAGTTCCTCGAGCGCGACGCCCAGCGTGAGCGCGACCTCCGCGACGGTCGGGTCGAGGCGGTAGCACTCACTGGCAATTCCAAATGCCGCCGCACCGAAAAGATCTCGATCATCCATGAATTCGTCGTCTTCACGGCCTGTGAGCGGCTTGAGCTGATGCAGGAGGTCGATGCAGTGATCTGCATTCGCTTCGCGCGCTTCGGCGACGAGCGCAGCCGCGAATTGCGGCCGCTCCAGCTCGAGTAGTTCCCGCGCCTGCGCACGGTCGAGCGCGGCCAAGGCGCCCTTCACGTCCGCATCGCGCAGGTAAAGCGATGCAAGCACGACGGGACCGGTTTCGAGTGCCCGCCGTGCCTCTGCCCCCTCCTCGCGTGGCGGCTGCAGGCGATTCTTGCGGAACTGGTCGCGGAGGGCGACCGACCGACTGATCCATTCGATCGTTACATTGGCGGCTTCACCAAGCGCTTCTCGCGTGGGCTCGAGCAGTCGCCGGCGAACCGCCACACGCTCGAGGGCTCCGGCCCTGGCTATTGGACCTCCCGTCGCCACGGCATCGCGTACCCAGATGTCCAGAGCCGAAAGGTGGTCCTTGACGTCACTTCGAACCGCTGAGGACCCCACGAGCGACAGGAGATTGTAAAGCGCGCGCGCCCGACCCTCGTCCCCTCGAAGCGCCAGCTCGTGGACGGCGGCTTGGAACGCGATTACCGCGCGGGGACCGAAAACGGCCTGTCCCGACTCGCCTCCACGCACGAGGTAAATACCGCCGCTCACTGCGGCGAGGCCGCGGTCGAACGCGCGCGCCTTGAATCGCAGGTCGGCGCGGGTCATCTGGCGCGATTCGACCGCGCCCAAGCGCGTCGCCCGCTCGGCGCTACCCGGATCGCTCAGAAGCAGGTCGTGGATGGCCGTCGCGAACACGTCGTCACTGACCTCCGCGGTCGGCGGCGCCATACGCTCGCGCACGACAGGCGCGCGCGCTCCCTGTCGGGCCGCACATGCCCCGAGACAAGAGACGGTTGGCGCGATCAGCAAGAGAACGATGATCGACCGACGCACCGGGGAACGGCGAGCATACGAAATGGGCATCATCGTGCAGCGCGCCCAGTCTACACACGCGCGCGCTGGATCTCGAGCGAAGCCACCTCTCCACACAAGGGCCGCGCCCTGGGATCGACGGGCGCCAAGATCGAAACGGCACGGGCGGGGGTCGGAGCGCAGCCTTTCCCTGGCGGGAGGGGTATCATCGTTTGATCGCATGAGGCTGAGCGACTCCATCCGTTTCCACGCAGCGACCGATGTCGGCAAGGTGCGCGATCACAATGAGGACAACTTCCTCGTCGACAAGAAACTCGGGCTGTTCATCGTCGCCGATGGCATGGGGGGTCACGCGGCGGGCGAAGTTGCAAGCGCGATCGCGGTCCGAACGGTCCACGAGGAGATGAAGCGCGAGACCGACCTGTTCGACGACTACCTGTCGGGAGCGACGGGCCCCCACAAGGTCACGCGCAAAGACATTGCCGCTCTGATCGAGCATGCGGTGCAGCGCGCGTGCTCGAAAGTCCACGAGGAGGCGCTCAATGACACGGCCAAGCGCGGAATGGGCACGACGCTGAGCGTTCTTCTCGTCGTCGGAAACCAGGGATTCATCGCCCACGTGGGCGACAGCCGCATCTACCTGTCGCGTGCAGGTCGCATCCAGCAAGTCACCGAGGATCACACCGTTTACAACGAGCTCATCAAGCGCGGGAAGCTCTCGCGCGAGCAGATCGACAAGGTGCAGCAAAAGAACGCCATCACGCGCGCTGTCGGCGTCTACGAACGCGTCGAAGTCGACACCTTGGTGGTCGAGCTGACCGCCGGCGACGTCCTCGTTCTCGCAAGCGACGGCCTGCATGGATATCTCGAGTCGCCGGAGGAGCTTCGCCCCGCGCTCTCGCTCGAGGGCGACTCGAGCGTCCTCGCCCTGGTGTCGCTCGCGAACGACCGCGGCGGTAAGGACAACATCACGATCGTCGTCGTTCAACTCGGCGAAGAGGGGACCGTCGATGCAGCGCGAGCGAGGCGACTGGCCCTCAAACGCGACGTCCTTGCGAACATGCCGCTCTTTTCGCGGCTCACCGAACGCGAGCTCCTGCGCGTCATGCAGGCGGTGGAGGTGCGCGAACATAGGGACGGCGACGTCATCATCCGCGAGGGGGACAAGGGAGACGAGCTGTTCATCGTGCTCGAGGGCAAAGTGCTGGTGTCGCGGGGCGGCCAACCGCTGACCCATTTGGGCCCCGGTGAACATGTCGGCGAAATGGCGCTCATCCGCAGCGTTCCCCGTTCCGCGACCGTGACGGCCGTGGGGCCGGCGACCGAGCTCATCGCAATCCGACGAGCGGACTTCTTCGAAATCTTGCGCAAGGAGCACGAGGTCGCCGTCAAAATGCTCTGGCAATTCCTCGGTGTGTTCGCTGACCGCCTGGACCAGACATCGAGCGAGCTCCATGACGCGAAGCGCGAGCTCGCCGCCGAGGACGTCACGTCCGAGATATTTCCGATCGACGTCGACGAACCTGCTCCTCCGCCGCCCCCTCGCGCGGCGAGGTGACTCGGTGGCGAGCGCACCGTGCACGGCCTGCGCTCTCATCCTCGGTGCACTCTCGTTGCCCCTCGGCGGCTGCGGTGCATGCGAGCCGGACAGGACCGTTCAGCAGTGGCAAGACAGTCCGTCGGCCGGCCAATCGATCGCCGCGAGCTTCACGTCGGCACCACCCGCGGCCAGACCGCAGCCGCCGGCGTTGCCTTGTCGATCCATTGCAATCGAAGGTGACGTTCGCATCGATGGCGAGGCGCAGGAGGCTCTCGCATTGGGGGCAGAGATCCCGCGAGACCGCTGGCTATTGCTCGCTCCCAACGCACGGGTCGTCGCCAAGGACCCTCGTTCGGGTCGCGAGACGACATTCCGTGGCCCCGGACGGGTGCGCGCGTGCGTCGGCGCGCTCGAAGAGTCGTGGCTCGCGAGTGGTACCTTCGAGAGCACGGCGGGCGCGGGCGAATCCCCTGGAGCCGAGGAGTGGGTCGTGACCCCGTTCGGCGTAGTGCGTTTCGGTGCGGCACAGCTCAACGTCGACGTCTCCAGCAAACGGCAGCGCCTCCGCGTCGGAGCCGGCACAGCGTTCCTTTGGCCCGCGACCGATTTGTCCACGCCGAGCCGCGAGGGTGGCGCCCAGACGAATCCGATGGATGAGGCGCTGGAGAAGGGCTGGGTGCGCCTATCCGGCGGGAGCGCGGGACTCACGCAGAACGCCACGCGCACTCCGCTCGAGGCTGCACGCTGGGCCGTGGACGCTTGCGCCGGTCTGGGATCATCTGCGCGCGCGTTGGCGAGCGCGTTGTTTGCTGGCGATGCCAGCCCTACGATGGCCATGGAACAAGTCACGACGCGGCGCCTGGCTCGGGCAGCATGCACGGTCGGGGCGCTGCGTCTGGACCTCATTGCGCCCTCCGAGGCGAAGGAGAGCGTCCTTGCATCTCTTAGAGCGGCGAACGAGGACTGGCGCACACTCCCCGCCGACCATCGATAGCGGCACGTCGACTGGCAACCCCTTGGTTGACACCCTTCGTCGCATCCCGTTAGCGTCTCGCGTGACGCGGACGGATTGGAAGTTGGGAATGTTGGGCAATTTGGCTCGATCACTCGCATCGTGTCGGATTGCCATTCTCATCCTCCGGGCCTTTGCGGTTTTCGCAGTCGGCTTCGCGGGCCGCGAAGGATGGGCTGAAACCAAGGGTACGGTCGTCGTCTGGCCCACGCTCACACCGGCTGGGGACGGTCCTTCCGCGGCGCCGCTGCACAAGCCGTCGTCGACCGACAAGGGCCTGTTCGAAAGGGCAGCGGAGCTCGACGCGACGCTTCGTGACGCCGTTCAGGATCTGGGCTTCACGCTGGACGTCACCGACCCGGGCCCGGCACCGGGACACACGCGCGACGAGGATTTGCTCCAGCGCTCGCAGTCGTTGGTCGTCGGCACGCTCGACGCGGGGACATGGGTGATCAGCCCGCGTATCGAACGCTCGGCCGAAGGCGTCTATATCGTGCGAATCGTCGCCGCTCCGCCGAACGCGCGCGAGCTGCGCGTGCGCGTCGAGACGGTGCCCGGCGACTCGGTATATGCCCGCGGCTTGGTGATGCTGCGCGACATGCTGTCGCCCCAGGCGGCGTTCGCGGCGTCGGTCGAGCAAGAGCGCGAGCTCGCGGCCCGTGGCACATCGCAGGGAGTATCGAGCGTACGACGCTCGCAGGGAAGAGCCGTGCTTGCCGTGAACGCAGCGCTGTTCGGCGCGTTCACCGCGTTCAGCATGCAGCGGGCGACCGGATCGGAAGACCCGCGGGTTCTCTACCCTCTCCTCGCGGTCGGAACCGGGATCGGCATCGGTGGCTCGCTGCTCGTCGCAGACGAATGGGACGTGACGACGGGTGACGCTTGGTTTCTCGCCGCGGGTGGATGGTGGGGCGCAACGGCGGCCTTCCTCGCAGCCCAAGGACAAAACGTTCAGCCGCTGTCCGACCGGTACAACTGGGGAGTCGGTGGTGGCCTCGTTGGCGTGGGACTCGCCACGTTCGCGCTGACGCGCACGGCGATGGACGACGGAGACGCGACGCTGGCGCACTCGGGCGGCGTCCTCGGACTGCTGCTCGGCGGGGCTATGGAATCGCTTGTTCGTGGAACCGCCGACTTCCCGTCCTACATCGGAATGGGCTACGGAACTGCCATCGGTCTCCTGTCGGCCGGTGCGCTGGCGACTCAAATCACGGTGTCCCCATCGCGCGTGCTCCTCATCGACCTCGGCGCCGGCGGCGGGGCCGTTCTCGGCGCGGCCGCATCGAGCCCGCTCCTCTTTCAGAACATCCAGCACCCCTCCGAGTCGAATCTTCGGGGATCGCTCACCGCGACCATCGCTGGCAGCATCGTGGGCGGCGCGGTTGCGTGGTGGCTCACGCGCGACGCGTTGCCGGTGCAGCGCGGAGTGCATCTTGTTCTTCCGGGCATGCCGTCGGCCGGGATCATCGGAGAAAGCGCCACGCGCAGCGGCTCGGCGCCGGTGTATGGAATCACGTGGGGCGGGCGGCTCTGAAACGGAGTGACTGGCGATGGCCAACGCCCGAAGGCGTCCTCGCTGCTCTCATCATCGTGCGATGTGCCGCCGCAGGGGCGAGCCACATCCCATCTATTTGGCGTGGAGAGCGGACAGCGGTGCTCTCGTGATGACAAGTGAGCAATGCGCTCGCGCGGTATCGATTCCTATAAGCCCAGCGCCTGCCTCGCCCCTCCCCTGAAAACCCGCTTCACGAGCGTGGCTTCCTGCTGCGGGCTTTTCGCTCGGCGGCGTTCGCGCAAAGCGCACATTTGCTGACTCGTGCGAAAGTATGCGAAGTATGAGTGAGAGGGGGCCTCGTGCGGTGGGCGCGGCGCGCGCCGCATACATTCGAATATGGCTGAAAGAGTCTTCGGCTTGACAATGCTTGGTTGACACCGGAATACGACTTTTGTATCGTTGCAGGTCGACGAGAGGGAGTCGACATGAACCATAAGATCGCTAACTTGAAATTGCGTGGCACGGCGCTCGTGGCGCTGGGGGGTCTCGTGGCGAGCGGCATGTTCGCTTGCGGTGGAGACAGCACCTCGGCCGGCGACGACGGTGGCGGTGGGGGCGACGCACCGGCGGAGGCGGACTCGTCCCCCACGCGGGACTCGGCGCCGGACACGCGCACCGGCGGCGACTCGGCCACGATGATGGACGGACCCGCTGGCGATACGTCGACAGACTCGACCGTACCCTCCGATTCCGGGATCGACGCCGCGGATGGCGCGGTCGCCAAGGACACGGGTAACGCTCCTGACAGCGGCGCGGACGTCACGATGGTGGACGCCGCGGACGCCGCCGCGGACGCCGCTGACGCTGCGCCGGCACCGCTTCCGCCCCTCAATCTCTGCTCGGTCCTCGACACGGACTGGGGATTGACCACCTTCGATTACAATACGCGGGCGATTACGTGGGGACAGGACATCTCCGAGGCCTCAAATCCGCAGAGCTTCGCGGCTGCGCTGACAAACGACTGTGCCCTCCACGGTCTTCAGGGCTTCCTGAGCGGCAATGCCGCGATTGCTGACTATCTCAGCCAACTCGATGCGTTT
>JALYHX010000945.1 GCA_030776305.1 Myxococcota bacterium | reverse complement strand
GGCGCGTATCGCATCGCCGCACAGGCCATCAACGACGGGATCGAGCGAGCGATCGAGAAAGCGGGAGGCGTGAGTCGCAAACCGGCGGACCTCGAGTCGATCCTTGGCCCCACCCCGGCTCAACCCGCCATGAGCGCCTTCTCTTTCCCGTTGCAAGAAGACGCCACGCACTTGGGCTCCGCGCCTGGAAGCTCGCCCGACGCCCCATCCCCTCCGCTGTCCGGCGCGAGTGTGGCCAAGCCGGCGCCGACGCCGGGTGGACCTGTGCCACCGGTCTCCGGGCCAAGCTCCCCCACACGGGCGGCAGCGATGGGCCGAGTGGCGCCGCCTCCTTCCACCCCGGGACTGCCCCGACAGGGGATGCTTCGAGGAGCCCCTCCTCCCTTGCCGGCAGCGCATTTCTCAAGTCCGAGCGAAGACGACGCAACGATGGTAGGACAGGTCCCCGCGGAGGTGATGGCTCAAGCGTCCGGCACCGCGTTCGACGAAACCGCCGAATGGGTGACCGTCTACCAGGAGTTCATCAGCCTCAAACAGCAATGCGGCGAGCCGACCGACGGCGTGACGTTTGAGAAGTTCGCCCAAAAGTTGCGGCTGAACCGGGACAAGTTGATCCAAAGCCACGGGTGCAAGCGGGTGAGATTCACTGTGTACGTCAAGGAAGGTCGTGCAGCGCTGAAGGCGACTCCGGTGAGAGAATGAGCCTCCTCGAATCCGAAGCCAGAAACGTCATCATCATCGGTTCCGGTCCGGCCGGGCACACAGCAGCGATTTACGCCGCGCGTGCCAATCTCAGACCGCTGATGTTCGAAGGCTTGGCCCGCGGCGGGATCCCTGGCGGCCAGCTGATGATCACCAATGATGTCGAGAACTACCCGGGCTTTCCGGAGAAGATCACCGGGCCAGACCTGATGAAGGCCTTTCGCGAGCAGTCGATTGCTCAGGGGGTCGAAATCGTGACAGACGATGTCCACGAGGTCGACCTCTCGAAGCGGCCCTTTTCGGTTCGGGTAGGCGACGAGCGCACGCCGCACAAAGCTCGGACGTTGATCATCGCGACGGGGGCGCAGGCCAAGTGGCTCGGCCTCGAGAGCGAGCACGCGCTTCAGGGTCGAGGCGTTAGCGCGTGCGCCGTGTGCGACGGAGCGTTCTTTCGCAACCAGGATGTCGTCGTCGTCGGTGGGGGCGACACGGCCATGGAGGAGGCAATGTACCTCTCGGGCTTGTGCAAAACCGTGACGCTCGTGCATCGCCGCGATGCGTTTCGTGCAAGCAAGACGATGCAAGATCGCGTGTTCAAGAACCCGAAGATCCACGTGGAGTACAACGCCGCCGTCGACGAGGTGCTCGACGTAAGCCGGGGCGAAGTGACCGGAGCGCGGGTTCGCAACCTGAAGACGAACGAGCGAAGGCTCATTCCTTGTACTGGCTTTTTCGTGGCCATTGGCCACACGCCGAACACGGATTGGCTCACGAGACAGCTCGACCTTCACGACAACGGTTACATCAAGACGCGGCTCGGCAGTACGTACACCAGCGTTGCTGGCGTTTTTGCCTGCGGCGACGTGCAGGACTTCACCTACCGACAAGCCGTCACCGCGGCGGGGACGGGGTGCATGGCCGCGCTCGACGCCGAGCGATGGCTGGCCATGAACGAGTCGTAGTCCCGTGAGCCTTTTTCGACGGCCAACGTTCCATGCGGTCGAAAAACGCTCTAGCCTCCTTGCGTGTCTGCCTCCTCCTCTCCCGTTCCGGGCCCAACGACCGACCGCGCGGACCAGCTTGCTCGCGTGCCGTTCTTCGAAGGCCTGACGCGTGAGGCGCTCGCGTTGATCGCGCCCTCATTGAGCGAGGAGTCGCACGCGACCGGGACGAAGCTTTTTCAATACGGAGATCCGGGCGACAAGCTTTTCATCATTCTCGAGGGGAAGGTCCGCATCTCACGTGACGTGGCGGGCATGGGCGAAGAAGCCCTCGCCGTCCTCGGGCCGGGTGAAGTGTTCGGTGAGATGTCGTTGCTCGACGAGTCGCCGCGATCGGCCGACGCCCGCGTCCATGAGCGTTGCCGCGCGCTCGTCATCACGAAAGAGTCGTTCGACGATCTGCTTTTTTTGCACAAGGATCTCGCTTATGAGGTGCTTTGGAACTGCGTTCAGATCCTCAGCGCGCGCCTGCGGGAGACCAACGACAAGCTGACGTTCCTCACGGCGAGCGGAAAGTTTTGAGCGAGATGAGAGGACTCGACGCGCGCATGTTTCTGGTTGGCATGGGGGTCGGCGTGGGCATGGGCGCGCTGACGGCGGCATGCGGAGCAGAACCAGGGAAAGCGCCTGCTGCGTCATCGCCACCGAGCCTCGCGACAAGCGCGGTGCTGCCGCCGTCCGCCGGCGTAGTTTCCCAGGTTCCCGGGCCCGCCCCGCCCACGCCGACGAACGCTCTCGGTCCGCCACCGCCGGGTACGTTGGTCCCGCCAGCACCGGCACTCGAAATGAAATCCCCGGTACCGAGTGCGATGCTCGCCGAGCTTCAGACCCTCGCTCTGAACCCCAAAAGCCTCCCGCCCATCGAGAAGATCGATCCGAAAGCGCTGCGTGCCCTGATGAAGCTCATCGCGAAATCCCTCGGCGCCAAGTGCGTCGATTGCCACAAGGAGGGGGACTTCGCTGAATCCACGCCACGGAAAAAGGTCGCTGCCAAGATGTGGGACGAGTTCGTGACCAAGCTGGCATTTGCCGATGACAGCTCGCTCTTTTGCGACTCTTGTCACCAAGGACACACGAAAGTGCTCGATCGGACGGACAAGAAGGCGCTGGGCCGGTGGATGGATGCGAACTTCGTCAAAGGGCTCAAACGCAAGGACGACCAAGACCACAAATGCGAGACATGTCACGCGAACATGAACATGCGGTTTCTGACCGCGTGGGCAGGGGCGCCCCTCTAGTTCAGTAACCCCGGCGGCGTGCCGCCCGGGGAGGACGCGCGAGCGCGCCCAGTTAGGTTTGTTGACGATAGAACGCCCGTTCAGGTAGTCTTTTGCACACGATGCAAGGGCTCACCCAGCGCCAGCAGATGGTTCTCGACTTTATCCGGGAGTCGATTCACGACAGAGGTTACCCGCCAACGCTGCGCGAGATCGGCGCGCGGATGGGGATTCGATCCACCAATGGCGTGAACGATCACCTTCGCGCGCTCGAGCGCAAGGGGTACCTCACACGCGAGGACATGAAGTCGCGGGCGCTCCGTCCTACCAATCTGGCGACGCAGGTGCTCGGCGGCACCGGAGTCCTCAGCGAGCCGGCGGCGAACGACGTCGACTTCGTTCAGGTTCCTGTCCTCGGGCGCGTTGCCGCGGGACTGCCGCTGCTCGCCGAAGAGCACGTAATCGACACGGTCCACATCGACCGCACGCTGGTCAAAGGGGGGCGCGAGGTGTTCGGCCTGAAGGTCCACGGCGACTCGATGATCGAGGCGGGGATTCTGAGCGGCGACTACATCTTCGTGAAGAAGCAGCTCACCGCGAATCGCGCGGACATCGTCGTGGCCCTCATCGGCGACGAAGCGACTGTGAAGTACTACTACCCAGAGAAAGATCACGTGCGCTTCCAGCCGGCGAATAAGCACATGGCTCCGATCTATGTACGTGCCGCAGATTTCAAGCCGACGATGCTCCTCGGCGTGGTCGTCGGCGTGTACCGCCGGCTCTAAGGCTGCTCGGCCAACAGATCGAGGTCGCGCTCAGCTTCTGCTCGCACCGCTCGCGCACCGACGATAGAGGTCCGCGCCCGCGGGTGTGATCCCAAGGCTCATGCTTCTCTTTGTTTGTCGCGCCCCACGATTCATTCGCTCACGAGGGGGAGCAGTGCGCGAACACCGCCATCTTTCTTGCCCGGATCGCACACCCCACGAGCCGGTGAAGCGCCGCGGCCCTGGTTGGGCCGGTCGTCGCCGTAGCTGCCGATGTCAGGTTTTCGATCCCACAGCGAGCGACAATGTGCTTTATGCTCCGGACAATACCGTGCAACGTTCTTTCCTCGCCGCTATCGCGCGGCATGTTGTCTCCTATCTCGCGATGGCCGTGATCACAGTCGTGTCGCTGCCCGCGCTGGGCGCCGATCCGACGGTCGAGAGGCAGGCTCAGACCCTGCAAAAAAAGGCGCTCGAGGAGGACAGTCTCAACATCAACTATCCAGAAGCAATCAAGAAATTGGCCACCGCCATCAGCAGGTGCGGCGCCGACAAATGCAGCGCAACGCTGAGGGGTGCGCTCTATCGCGATCTCGGGGCGATGCTGGTTCTGAGCGGCTCGGTGGACGATGGTCGTGCAGCTTTCGTCAAAGCGCTCGGGCTCGATTCTTCGCTGGAGCTCGACCCGTCCTACAAGAACCAGATGCTGGAGGGGCTCTGGAACGATGCCAAAAAGAAGGCCGGCGTCGGAGGAGGACCCTCGACGTCGGGCGGAGCGGCGCCGAGCGGCCCGCCGGAGACGAGCGCGTCCGAACAGGGAAGCGCGCAACAGCCGCAGGGCGA
>JALYHX010000944.1 GCA_030776305.1 Myxococcota bacterium | reverse complement strand
GTGTATGGCTGAAGCCATGCTTCAGCGGACGGCGACTTCGGGTCACTTGTTGTTGGTGCTCGCTCTTGGATGCGGCGCGGGCGGCGCACGGCCCGTGGCCGGCAGTCCGGCGGTGGCGCTTCGCGCGGAGCCCGGAGGGGACGGACCACTGTTGGCGCTGCCCGGCGGCTTTTTGAAGATTCAGGTCTGCACCGACGACATCGTTCGCGTGGCGTATGCAAAAGACGCGGCGTTCTTCACGCGAGCCACGCTGGCGACGGCTGCCAAGCAATGCCCGGGCGCGCGGTTTCAAACGGCGACGGCGGCGGGTGGGACGACGATCACGACGGCGAAGCTTACGGTGAAAGTCGACACGGCAAACGGGGGCACGGGCGCGGTGACATTTCTGGACGCCAGCGGTCAAACCATCCTGGCAGAAAAGGGAGCAGGCGGCAGAACCGTCATCCGCGCGACGGTGCTGGGCGAGGCGACGAACAACGTGCGACAGGAATGGCTCCCGAATGCCGATGAGTCGCTCTACGGCTTGGGCCAACATCAGCAAGGCCTCATGGACATCAAAGGGAGCGACCTGGATCTGCATCAGTACAACACCGAGGTGTTCATCCCATTTTTGGTGTCGAGCAAGGGCTATGGGATTTTCTGGGACAACACGTCGTGGACTCGCTTTGGCGACTTGAGCGATGCGGTGCCACTGCCGGGAGTCACCGGTCTCTATGCGGCGGGAGGCTTGCCCGGTGATGTCGCGTCGGGTGCCGGGAAGGTCAATTACACGGGCACAGTCACGCCGACGGTCACTGGCGATTACACGTTTCGGACGTATTCGTCGGGCGCCATCCAGCTGGTGGTCGATGGCAAGGTCGTCATCGATCATTGGCGGCAGAGTTGGCTGCCCAACGAGGACATCGCGCGGGTGCACTTGACCGCGGGCCAGGCGGTGACGGTGAAGCTGTCGTGGGCGAGCGACAACGGGGTGAACATGGTGCGGTTGCTGTGGAAGCCGCCGGTCAGCGATCCGACGACGTCGCTATGGTCGCAAGTCGGCGACGGGGTCGATTACTGGTTCGTCTACGGACCGGAAATCGACCACGTGATCGCCGGCTACCGGCGGTTGACGGGAGAGGCTCCGATGATGCCGCGTTGGGCGTACGGGCTCTGGCAATGCAAGGAGCACTACAAGACTGCCCAGGAAGTGCTCGACGTTCTGGCAGGGTATCGAAATCGGGCCGCGCCGATCGACAACATCGTTCAAGATTGGCAGTACTGGCTGCCCAAGCAATGGGGATCTCACCAGTTCGATCCAGCGCGTTATCCGAATCCAGCCGCCTGGCTATCCACGATTCACGACACGTACCACGCGCAGCTGATGATCTCAGTGTGGCCGAAGTTCTATCCGGGGACGGCCAACTACGACGCACTCAATGCCAAGGGCTTTCTTTATCAGCCCGACATCACCGAAATGAGAAAGGACTGGGTTGGCAACGTTTTCACGTTTTACGACGCGTTCAACCCGGCGGCGCGAGCGCTCTACTGGTCGCAGATCAACCAAGCGCTCTTTTCACTCCACATCGACGCGTGGTGGATGGATGCGTCCGAGCCCGAGATTGTCGAAGGTCCGTTCGACAGCCGTGCGACGCAGGGCACCACCTTCGAGACGCACATGAACCCCACCGCGCTCGGCTCGGGCGCGCGCATGCTCAACGCGTTCGCCCTCGTCAATAGCCAGGCGGTCTATGAGGGACAGCGCGCCGCGGCCCCGAACCAGCGCGTCTTCATCCTGACGCGCAACGGCTTTGCGGGTCAGCAGCGTTACGCGGCGGCGACGTGGTCGGGCGACATTTCGTCCACCTGGACGGCGATGAAAAAGCAGATTCCGGCGGGCCTCGGCTTCTCGCTGTCGGGGGTGCCCTACTGGACACTCGATAGCGGTGGGTTCGACGTGCCGCCGCGCTTTGCGGCCGCGACCCCCACCGCCGCCAATCGGGCCGAGTGGTACGAGCTCAATACGCGGTGGTTCGAGTACGCGACGTTCCTCCCCATCATGCGCGTGCACGGCCAAGCCCCGGCGCGCGAGATGTGGCAATTCGGCGGCGATACCAGCGCCGCCTACTTGGCCATGCTCAAGTTCGACCGGCTGCGCTACCGCCTTCTGCCGTACATCTATTCGCTCGCCGGCATGGTGACCCAACAAGCGGCGACGATTCTGCGTCCCCTGGTCATGGACTTCCGCACCGATGCCACCGCCCGTGAGACGGGCGACGAGTTCATGTTCGGCCCCGCGCTGCTCGTCAGCCCCGTGACGACCTACATGGCGCGCGGCCGCCCGGTGTACTTACCTCCGGCGGCGGGCTGGTACGACTTCTGGACCGGCGCGCAATCGTCGGGCGGCCAATCCGTGACCGCGAACGCTCCCTTCGACGCCATTCCCGTATATGTCCGCGCCGGATCCATCGTGCCTGTCGGGCCGGAGTTGCAATACGCATCCGAGAAGCCCGCGGACCCCATCACGCTCTACGTCTACGACGGCGCCGACGGTGCCTTCACCCTCTACGAAGACCAGGGCACGACGAACGACTACGAGACGGGTTCGTTCGCGACGATCCCGATGCGGTGGACTGACGCGACCAAGACCCTCACGATCGGCGCGCGCACCGGCACCTTCGCTGGCATGCTCTCGCAGCGCACGTTTCAGATCGTCCTGGTCAATCCCACCAAGCCCGTTGGGTTCTCGTTCACCCCCACCGCCGACAAAGTCGTGACGTACGTCGGAACGTCGACGGACGTTGCGTTGCGTCCGGGCCATTGAAAGGAGTTGACGGGCATGATTGGGCCCCTCGACGCCACCACTGTATAAATACTGGCAGGCAAGAGTCTGGTTGCTTTCAGTTGGCTCGACTCGTGCACATTGTGTGCATCGTGTGACGACCGGTGCTACCGTGCGCGCCGACTCGTGACCTTAACGCAAGGAGATTGACAATGAAGTGGAGCGCTCTCGCCGTAACGATCGCCGTGGTCGGCGCAAGTTCAGTACCGTGGACGTCAGCGGCGTATGCGCAGGCGACCGACGCTGGTGATTCGGGGTTGGATACCGGTATTGATACGGGCTTGGACACGGGACTGGACACCGGCCTCCTTGACGCCCGGATAGATGTTTCGTTGGACGGCTTCGTCGAAAGCGGAAGTGACACAGGTGAGACCGGAACCGCCGACAGCGGTGGTGCCCTGGATGCCACCGTGATCGACAGCGGCCGTGACGCCGGCAGCAGCAGCGGGAGCGGTAGTGGAAGCGGCAGTGGCAGCGGCAGCAGCAGCGGCAGCAGCAGCGGAAGTAGTTCCGGTGCACGCTCTGGCAGCAGCAGCGGCAGTGGAAGCAGCAGCGGAAGCAGTTCCGGTGCGACAAGCGATGCCGGCACGGCAGGCTCGAGTTCGTCGTCGGGCGGCTGCAGCTGCACCGTCGGTTCAAGCGCGCCGGCCGATTGGGCCATGGGTGCGTTGGCGTTCGGCGGTTGCCTCGCCCTCGTGCGTCGCCGTCGGCGCAACTAAGTCCGCGCGGAAACCGGGGGCCCATCCGCTTGTCGGGTGGGCCTCGCGCGCGATCATGTGTCGGCGTGCGAGAGAAGATTTGGGGATGTAGTTTTCGGGTCGTTCGTCTTTTGGACTAACTCTTATGATCAAGGAGATTCCCCATGAAGTGGAGCACTCTCGGCATCACGCTGGCTATGGCGACTGCGGGTTCAGTTGGTTGGAGCGTCCCGGCGCGGGCGCAAGCGGCAGGGATGGTGTGCGGTGGCATGGGCAGCACCCTGAGGGGAAACGACACCAATTGCACTACGACTGGCACGACGTGCGGCACCGATGTCTGTAGCTGGGCGACGAATCCCCATCGTTGTGTAGCCGCGGGCACTGACCCGGGCTGGTGCGGCGGCGGAACCATGGTCCAAGCGATGGCGGACCTTACTTGTAAATGTCACGCCCTCGGCGCCACTTGCGACATGGCCACCAACCATTGCACCTTCACCACATCGCCGGACGGCGGAGGGGCCCGGGATTCGGGCGCGGTTGATTCTGGGAGCGCTGGCGACACC
>JALYHX010000943.1 GCA_030776305.1 Myxococcota bacterium | reverse complement strand
ACCTGGTTGAGATGAACAAGCTTATGATGATCAGCCGCGATTTTGCCGAGCGCTTCGCCGAGTAATGGATCGCCGCCTGGAACCACGGCTGCAGATTGCGGCGTGAAAGGACGAAAGGCGCGAGGGGGGAAATGTCGCGATCTTCGACCCGTTGCGATGGCGATTGGTACAGGCACATAGCCAACCTCGCCCTTCGTGGCTCAGGGGTGACTCGCAGGGCGTGGAATGCTGCACAAACCAGAATTTCTCACCCGATTTCGGCCCATCCAGAGGGTTTAACTCCGTGAATTCATTGTTCGCGCCGCGCCAAGGCCGGATTGACACGGTAGCGGTCGGAGGTTCTGAACCGATTGGGCATATTCTAATGCGTCCGCGCGCGAGGTGCGCCCACGGCGTCCGACCATTGCTGGCGCTCGTACCTAGCGTCTCCAAAATCGTCTCCAAGAACCGGGCTAACTCCGGCGGACCGGCGGGGACTCAGGAGGACTCGAAGCGGAGCTGAAAGCGATGGGATTCTCGAACCCTATCGACGAAAGACGAGCGGCATCGCCTAGTTAGTTAACGAAATGCCGCTTTCCAGGGTTCGAGTCCCGGTCGGCCCACCAGCTCCAACAAGTCGAATTCGCAGGTGATTGCGGCGAGCGATGAAGGCGTGGGACCTCGTGCACCTGTTCGAGCGACCATTTACGGCCCCGACCAGCCGGCGACGAGCGAGCTTGCGCACGTGTGCCGGAGATCATGACATCGGACGTTGCGCTCGATTGCGGCGGCTTGCATCCATTCATGAAATGAGGTCGACCTTCACGTCGCGCAGCGTCTTGCCTTCGGATCCCTTGATCCGCCTCGTGGCCTTCGGCGTTCCGACTTGAGGCTCCTGGCGAGGTCGTGAGCGCCGAAATGCTGCCGACCTGTGCTGGCTCCTCCCTCACCGCACCCGTCGCGGAGCGGCTACATCCCGCCGCGGTCATGATAACCGATGAATCCTGCCGTGATGACGACCGGACCGGGAGTGATCATCGCGACCGCGACCGCATCGCGAAACTGCCTGTCGTCGAGCCACTGAAACTCGTGAACGACACCCTTGTAGAGGAACGGCACGATTGCGAGACCACCCCCAAATATAAAGGCGCCGGCCTTCGTGAAAACCATGCGACTTGACCCACGGTGCCTACGCAGACGGTACCGAGAATCCCGGTCAGCAAGATGGGGGGACGATTCCTGCCGCTCGCCCATGCCACAAGCGTGGCGGGGCTTTGGCGAACGTCGCGACCGCGCCCGAGGGTGCCGCGGCGCAGAAAATATCCGACCAGATCGCGGAGCGTGCAAGCCGCGAGCTCCGGAGCGCCGGTGCTGCCGACTGCGGGCGTGGTCACGGTTGGACTCAGGTCTGTGTGCGGCCGTCCCACGCCGTGAGGTCGAGCGCGCGTTTGACCGTGCTGGCGAGATCGGCAACCTTGCCGCGACCCCAGTAATGCAGAAATACGAGGCGAGGGGACTCGTTCGTCATGTGCGAGTGTAGCGCCACCACATTGATCCCTCCGCCGCGCAGGGCCTTGAGCACAGCCTGAAGCTCGCTCTCCGCCATCGCGAAGTCGCCGTCGACCACGGCGTTGTCATCCGTGCCGGCGAAGGCCGCCCAAGTGTTGATCCCCATCGCCTTGCCGATCGTGCACCCGCATTCGGCCTGAGTCTTCCGACCGAAGACGCCCTTGTACATGCCGTCTTTTGCCGCACCCTTTGCACCAAAGATCACATCGAGCTTGCCCGCGTCGATCTTGCTCGTCGTCGGGGGCGGAGGTCCGAATTCCGCAACCGGCTTGGGGGACTTCTGGCGGACCGCATGGGCCGCATCGAGCGCCGCCTTCACCCCCTTGCCGAGCTGATCGGCGCTCCCTTCTCCTCCGATGTGCATGAAGAGGACGTGCGGCTTGTCGAAGAAGAAGTGATTGTGCAGCGCGGTCACCTCGATCCCGTTGTCGAGGGCGGCACTCATCGCAGCGTTCACTTCGTCCTCGAAAAGCACCAGGTCGCCCATGACCATCGCTTCGATTCCTTGCTTCTGGCCCGGGACGAAGGCCGCCCACGATGTGAGCCCCATGAAGGGCGGTACCTTGTTCCAGCCGTCGACGTCGACGCGAACATCGTCACGCGGAAAGGACACCTTGACCACGTTGTCGCTGACTTCGGGCTTGCCTCCCGTGGCTGCCGCAATTCGCGCCGAATCGATCGGAGGCTTGGGGGCGGAGGTCGCAGGCGGCGTCGCCGTCGCTGCCGCGGGAGGCAGTGTCGGCGACGCAGCGGCGACGGGGGGCGAGGAAGCAGCGGCCGGCGGCGGCGGCGGGGCTGCTGGTGGCTGGACGTTCCCGGCGCATGCCGAGCTGAAAACAGCGACGGCCGCGAGGACCAGCGAACACATGACGCGATTTTGGTGCATGGCGTTTTCTCCGTTCGAAAGGGAAACCTGCAACTGCCGTGGGGCCCGCGAAACGAGCGCTACCCTAAGAGCCACTCGGCCCATACGAATCCTTGAAGACGAGGAGTCGACCCTGGTCGGGATCACACACCCATGCGTGCGCGCGATCGTCCGCCGTCACACAATGCGCACCGGCGGCGGTCGGCACGGTTCCCAGCACCGTGAGTCGACCGCTCGGAGCAACCCCCACAAAAGCCATCGTAGCGCTGCTCGCTCCCGGCAAGTACGCGTGCGAGAGCGACGGGTTGTAACCGATGACGTCGACGCCCGATCCCGAGCTCACCGAGCCGAGCTCTTTGCCGTTGTGATCGACGTCCAAGACGACGAGGCGACCCTCCGCGCAGCCCGCGAACAAGAAGCCGCGCTTTGCGTCGATGGCGATGCCGCGCGAACCGCTGCAGCCGTTTGGCCAGGTGGCGACCGGCACGTGCTTTGCGATGTCGATGACAATCGATAAACCGCGCCAGAGATGCGTGAAGGCCAGCTTGCGCGTCGTGTCGATGACGAGAGATTCCGGTCCACCGTTCACCGAGATGTTCAGCGAGTGGACGGGGTTGGGCTTCGGCCCTGGTGCGATCGTAAACACTTCAATCCGCTCGCCGTCTGGTTCGGTGACCCATACTTCGCTGGTGGGGTCGACCCAGCGGACGTAGTCGGGGCTCCCGTCCAGCTTCGCCTGCCCAACGATCGCCCTGGCGCCCGGATCGATAACGTCGAGCTTGCCGCTCGTCCTGTCGATGGCGAAGAGGAGTCCTCGTCCTTCGTCTGCCGATGTGGTGCCTTCGCCGTGTCCGCCGCGGAAGGCTCCCTGAGAACCGCTGAATCCTCCGATCGGAGTGATTTGCATCGTGTCCGGATCGACCAGGTCGAGGCTCCGCGTAGCTGCCGCCGGTGCGAGCACCTTGCGTATACGCGACGCGAACACGAGATCATCGAACCCGATGCCACCGGAACCGCCGGGGAGCGATACGGCGGTCAAGCCTGATGCTTCCGCGTCCCGCGTCGTCGGCGCGCCAAGATCGCCAGCGGCGGATGCCAGTGCCGGGGCGCTCGCCCCGGTGCCACCGCTGGCTCCCGAGTGACACGACGTGCACGACAGCGAATGAGTCGCCGCAATCAGCAGTCCGGCGCCCGTTAAGGCCGTCTTTCTTCCGGCTTTCATGGTTCCTCCTCGATCAACTGCGCTTGCAACGCGTCGTCTCGCTCCGCGAGAGCGATGCCCGCGATCAGCGCGGCACCCCCCGGACTCTCCGCACGTCCGAATTTGCCGTCTTTCACGTCGATGTCGTGGATGATCTCGGCGAGGGTCGATAGACCAGGCTCTTGAAGCTCGAGTTGATCGAGCAACGTCTCGAAGGTGCACGCGTCACCAACGTGCGTGAAGTCGCAAGGGCAGTCGACGAACACGTACTCGCCCGATGAGCACGTCGTAGACGCTGCGTTCCGCCTTTGCGGTCCTGCCACTCATTTCGCCATCATCATCACTTGTCCGCTATTTGTATTTGTTGTCCCTCGCGTCGTCCAGTAGACGTTGTTTGCGTCCACGACGATTCCTTCGGGGTTTGTCAGACCGCCGGCGAGCGTCGTCGGCAGGTTGCACCCATTGACACTGCATTTCGCGACGCGACCCACCCCCGTCCCTCCGACGCAGCAGCCGCCATTGCCAAGCTCAGCCCAGTAGACGTTCACGGCGTCGGTTGCGATACCGTGTGCGCTGCTCAAGCCCGAGACGAGTGTGGTCGGACTGTTGTTGCAGCCAGCCTTCGCGCACTTCCGTACCGCCCCGAGACCTAACGGCTGGCTAATCGTCCAGTAAACGTTCGTGTCGTCGATGGCGATCTGCGCCGCCGGGCCGGCACCAAGAGCAAGAACCTTGCGGCTACGGGCACAGTCCGACTTTGCGCACGTGATGATGTCGCCCGGCTCTGTCGCCCAAAAGACGGACTGAGTGTCGACCGCAACGCCGGTAGTCAACTGGTACGGTGTCTGCGCGAGCCCCGTCCAGAGAGTCACGGGTCCCCCCGCACAACCCGAAAGTACGCAGGCGAGCACGGACACGCCCGAATCCGTCGTCCAGTACAGGCTCTGACCGTCCGAGGCCATTGCCCAAGGGGCCCCCAGTGTCAGAACCGTCGGACTTGCGCCTTGCCCGTTGGTCGGGACCTGGGTGATCACTCCATCGGAGGTACTATCCTCGGTCCAATAATAC
>JALYHX010000942.1 GCA_030776305.1 Myxococcota bacterium | reverse complement strand
GAACGCATGTTTCTTGGCGCGAGCGAGTGGATCGCCGCCGGTGGGTCCGAGACTCGCTTTCTGGGTGGTTCGCAGCTTGGATGGGCCGGTGCGAGCGCGCTCTTGTACCGCGGCGCCAGCGAACGTGTCGGCGCAAGCGAGCGCTGGCGGATGGGCGCATCAGAATGGATGCGGCTCGGCGCAAGTGAGTGGATGGGGCCGGGCGCCAGTGAGCACGCGGGGGGGGGGCCGCTCGGTGGCGCGAGCGACCGGTGGCCCCAAGCGAACCAGGCAAACGAGAAATGGGGCGGACGTCTTTGAAGCTGCGTCGCCAAGGGCGTGGCGACTTGGTCAACCGCTGAAAGAGGTGAAATCGTGGCGCACGGGTTTTTGGCGATCGTTCTTCATGCCCACCTGCCCTTCATTCGCCACCCCGAAGCCCCGTCGTACATGGAGGAGGAGTGGTTCTTCGAGGCGATAACCGAGACGTACATCCCCCTCCTGCTCGCGTTCGAACGTCTCACGCGCGACGATGTCGATTTCCGTCTGACGATGTCATTCAGCCCGTCGCTGCTGTCGATGATGACGGACGATCTTCTCAAGGAGCGGTACGCACGGAAGATCGACAAGCTCATCGAGTTGGCCGAGAAGGAAGTCGACCGTACGTGGCGCGAGGATCGGACGTTCCACGAGCTCGCCAAGATGTACCGCCACCGTTTCTACGAGATCCGAGATTGCTGGCGGCGGTATGACGGCGACGTGGTGCGGGCTTACCGCGGGCTACAAGACATCGGACGCCTCGAGCTCATCACGTGCACGGCGACGCATCCGTTTTTCCCGCTGCTCGATCGCAACTGGGCTGCGTTCCGTGCCCAGATACATACGGCCGCCGACGTTTACGAGCGCCTCTTCGGTCGGCGCTCGCAGGGAATGTGGCTGGGTGAATGCGGGTATGTCCCTGGGGTGGACGAGCTGATGCGCGAGGAGGGCATCCGCTTTTTCTTCGTCGACACCCATGGTCTGCTGTTTGCCGACCCTCGGCCGCTCTACGGCGTCCATGCGCCGGTGTATTGCCGTTCCGGCGTGGCTGCTTTCGGCCGCGACATCGAGAGCTCCAAGCAGGTTTGGAGTGCCCAAGAGGGTTATCCCGGGGACCCGGTCTACCGTGACTTTTACCGGGACATCGGCTTCGACCTGCCGCACGACTATGTTGCGCCCTACCTTCACTCGGAGGGAATCCGGACCTTCACGGGCCTCAAATATTACGCCGTGACGCACCGGGGGATGGACGGCAAGAAGCCGTACGACACCCACGCCGCTTACCTGCGCTCGGCAGATCACGCGGGCAACTTCATGTTCAACCGCGAGCGACAGATCGAACACCTGCGAGCCAACATGGATCGTCGACCGATCGTCGTAGCACCCTACGACGCCGAGCTTTTCGGACACTGGTGGTACGAGGGGCCAATGTTCCTCGAGCTCTTGTTCCGCAAGATGAATTACGATCAAGGCACCGTGGCGCCGATCACACCGAGCGGATACTTGCGTGAGTATCCGACCAACCAGGTCGCGACGCCGTCGCTCTCGTCGTGGGGAGAAAAAGGCTACGGCGAATACTGGTGTAACGGCAGCAACGCGTGGGTATACCGCCATCTCCACAAGATGGCGGAACGAATGGTCGAACTCGCGCGCCGTTTTCCAGAGGCGCGTGGCGCTCACCGGCGCGCCCTGGATCAGGCGGCGCGTGAGGTGATGCAGGCGCAAGCAAGCGACTGGGCGTTCATCATGAAGACCGGGACGACCGTACCGTACGCGGTCAAGCAGACCGTAGAACACGTGACGCGGTTCACGCGCCTCTATGAGTCGCTGTTGGGCGACACTCTCGACGAGAAGTGGCTCGCCGAGGTGGAGCGCAGAGACAATTTGTTCGGGGAGATCGACTATCGCGTCTACGGCACTTGAAGTGTTCGGCCCGACCGAGCCTGCACGGCCCATTCGTACACTTGGGCATAGCGTCTCGCCGCGAGCTCCCAGCCGAAGCGCTTGCGCATCGCGCGCCGCTGCATGGCTCGGAAGTGATCGGGCCTTTGCCTGTACGTCTCCACCGCCCAGAGCACGCTGGCGACGAGAGTGTCGACGCTCAGGTCCCACAGCTTGAAACCCGTTCCGGTCCCGGTCGCCGGATCGTAATTGTCCACGGTATCGTCCAATCCACCCGTCGCGCGAACGATCGGCAACGTTCCGTACCGCTGGCTGTACATCTGATTCAGCCCGCAAGGCTCGAAGCGCGACGGCATCAGGAAAAAATCGGCGCCCGCTTCGATTCGATGCGCAAGCCCATCGTTGAAGCCAATCCAAGCGCGGAAGCGGTCTCCGCCGAGGTGCGACCGCATGGCGAGGTACGCCTCGGCGGCGAGGTCACCGGAGCCGAGGATCACCACTTGTGTGTCCAGGTCGAGAATGCGGGAAAGCGCAGCGAGCACGACATCGGTGCCCTTCTGCTCGCTCAAGCGCGATACGATGCCGATGAGGGGCACCTCCGGGCGCTCCGCCAGCGACATTTCCTTTTGAAGTGCGCGCTTGCAAGCCGCCTTTCCCGAAAAATCGTTCACGTCGAACGGCGCCGCGATGGCCGGGTCGTTCCGGGGATCCCATACGCGCTCGTCGATGCCATTGAGGATTCCCAGGAGGTCTGCGCCCCGGAAGCGAGCGATGCGATCGAGCCCCGCCCCGCCTTCGGGCGTGCGAATCTCCTGTGCATAGCGAGGAGACACCGTGGTCAGCTTGGTCGCATGGTAGAGGCCGCCTTTGAGGGCATTCACCGCACCGTGGTCCTCGAGCGCGTCGGGCCGAAATTCGGTCCACGGAATCTGGGTTGCCGGTAGGTCGGCTGCGGGATACTTCGCTTGATGCGCGAGGTTGTGAATGGTGAGCACGCTCGCCGTTCGGGCCAGCGGACCCTGAGCCTCGATCGTGTTCAAATAGACGGTCACGAGCGCCGTCGGCCAGTCGTGCACGTGCACGACATCGGGGGTCCAGGCCAACGGCCTACAGAGCTGCAGCGCTCCCCGGCACAAATACGCGAAGCGCACGAGGTTGTCGGACGCGAATCCCCCTGGGGGGTCATAAAGGTAGCCGCGACCGAACAATCGATCGTGGCCGAGCAGGTACACTGGCACGTCGCTTCCGGGCAGGCGCCCTTCGAACACCGCCGACCAAGCTTCTCCCCTGCCGAGAGGTACGCCAAGCGGCTCGGGATGACGCACCAGCCCCTCGGAGGGGATGATGTCATAGCGCGGGATGATCACACGGGCGTCGTGTCCCAGTGCGCGGAGGGCCACCGGCAGGGCCCCCACGACATCGCCCAAACCGCCGGCTTTGGCGAAATGGGCGCATTCGGACGCTACGAAGAGGACGGAGAGAGGGCGGGCCATCGCTCCTACGTCTAGCCGGTCAGCGGGCAATGCAGGCGAGGATTGGGCGCGTTTTTCCCATCTAAATGTACTTTTCTTTCGTACAGGAAGCGTTGCGCACGGGCTCGTGCACCTCGTTGTCGGGTGAGAACCGCGTCGTATGGTGGCTGGATGTCAACGGGCACCCCCCGGGTTTCTTCAGCCCTCGCGCTCTTCGCCGCTCTCGGCGGCTGCGGCCTTCTTTCGCAAGGGGACTCGGGCACCAACGCACCCCCCGACGCTGGACTGGCTGGCGGCCCGAACCGCCCCGAGGGCTCCGCCGGGGCCGACGCCGAAACATCCACCACCCCAAGGGACGGCGAAAGTCGACTGACGACCGACGCAAACGGCCGCACGGACCGAGATCTTCAACCGATGCGCGGCCCGCTCCCACCGACCAACGGCGTGAATTTCCCGTTCCCCCAGAACCGACAAAGCAAGGGCTGCGCCTATCCGACCGGTTACCGCAATGAAGACGTGAACGCGGCGTACCAGCAATGGAAGAACGACACCGTCACGTCCTCCGGAGCGGGCGGATTTCTTCGAATCCAACGGTCGTCAAGCGATCCGGTGCTCCAGACGGGTTCGACCGTTTCGGAGGGCATCGGCTACGGCATGCTCATCGCCGTCTATATGGGTGACCAGCCTCTGTTCGACGCGTTGTGGAAATACGAGCAACTGCATCTGGACAAATTTGGGCTCATGGATTGGTACATTTCCGCGGACGGATCGACGTCTTTGGGACTGGGCGGCGCGACCGATGCCGACGAAGACATGGCCTTTGCGCTCGTGATGGCCGATCGGCAGTGGGGCGGCCAGGGGACCCTGTCCAAGACCTATCAAAAGACTGCGATCGAGCAGATCACGGCCGTTTGGGTGCATGAAGTCCTGAACAGCGACTTGATGCTGCCCGGAGACTCATGGGGCGACAATTCGACGGTCAACATCTCGTATTTTGCTCCCGCGTATTACCGCACGTTCAAGACGTTCGGGGGTGCCCTCCCGATGCCGGGGGGTGGCAACTACAACCCCACTTGGGACGCGACCATCGACACTGCGTACAGCACGATCAATGGCGCGCTCAATGCCACGAACGGTAACCAGAACAATGGCCTCGTTCCGGCGTGGTGCACGAGCAGCGGCTCACCCAACGCGAACGCGATCATGGGCGGCAATCCGACGAATTATCAATACGACTCGTGCCGGACCCCTTTCCGGATTGCGCTCGACTGGTGCTGGAACGCCGAGCCGCGCGCGCAAGCGTACATCGCAAAGACGAGCGCCTTTTTCAGCGGCATCGGCGTCCAGAATATCGCCGATGGTTATGGACTCAATGGCACACCCATGCCGCAAAACCCCGGCAAGCTGTCCGCAGCATTCATCGGACCCGCGGGGGTTGGCGCGATGGGCGCATCGACGTATCAGTCATTCCTCGACAGCGCGTACACCGCCGTCGCCAAGCGCACGCTGCTCGCTGGCGGGGCATATTACGAAGATTCCTGGACCGTCATGTCGCTGTTGATGATGACTGGCAACTTTCTGAACTACACGATGCTACCCTGACGTCTCCACGTCCCGGAGCGCCGGCACGACCCCCCCGATGAGTCACGCCGCCTGCGAGAGAATCGCCTCGAAGAGCTTGCGTCCGTCGGTGCCGCCGAGAACAGGCTCGCTCATCCGCTCTGGATGAGGCATAAGACCAAAGACATTTTTACGGGGGCCCCCGTACACACCAGCGATGTTGCCCATGCTTCCGTTGGGGTTTGCCCGCTCGTCGATCGACCCGTCCCCCGTGCAATACCGCAGGCCGACGAGCCCTCCGTCCTCGAGGCGCCGCAACGTCTCCGCGTCGGCTTGATAGCGCCCCTCGCCGTGCGCAATGGGCAGCCTCCACACGTCGCCAAGGTTCGGGGAAAAGGGACCTTCGCCGGTGACCTTGACGTGCCAGTCTCCGCACTCGAAGCGCTGATGCGCGTTGCGCGTAAGCGCTCCGGGCAAGAGGCCGAGCTCGGTCAGGATCTGAAAGCCGTTGCACACGCCGAGCACCCAGCCTCCGCGCTCGGCGTGAGCCCGCAACGCCCCCCCGATCGGGCTGACTTTCGCAATCGCCCCGCAGCGTAGATAGTCGCCGAAGCTGAAGCCGCCGGGCAGCGCCACGAGATCGGTGCCTGCGGGAAGCTTCGACTCGGTGTGCCACGTGACCGTTGTCGGCGCGCCGCAGACGTCGCGCAGCGTCCGAATCATTTCTGCGTCCGCGTTCGATCCGGGGAACAGCACGACGCACGCGCGCATGACGGCCGACTGACTAGCACACATCGTCAGCCGGATCTTCGCGAGTCGATGCGCCTCGGAGTATTGACAGGCTCGCGCGTGCGCTGCACTAGTCCCCGGGAAGCATGGCCACCGGCTTCCCGCAGGATCCACCCGTTACCCCCGAGCTCGCGCGCGCGCACAAGCTGACCGACGGAGAGTATACCCTTGCCTGCAAGACGCTCGGCCGCACGCCGACTTACGCGGAGCTGGGGGTGTTCAGCGTGATGTGGAGCGAGCACTGCTCTTACAAATCGTCGCGCGTCCACCTGCGACGCTTGCCGACCGAAGGCCCGCGCGTCATTCAAGGGCCCGGGGAGAACGCCGGCGTCGTGGACATCGGTGACGGACTGACCGCCGTCTTCAAAATGGAGTCGCACAACCATCCCAGCTTCATCGAGCCTCACCAGGGCGCCGCCACGGGCGTCGGGGGCATCCTGCGCGACGTCTTCACCATGGGAGCGCGGCCGATCGCGAGCCTGAACTCGCTCCGCTTCGGAAGCCCCGATCACCCGCGCACACCGGAGCTCTTGCGCGGGGTCGTATCGGGCATCGGCGCATACGGCAATTGCATCGGAGTGCCTACCGTCGGCGGGGAGTTGCAGTTCGACCCCCGGTACGACGGCAACGTCCTGGTCAACGCCTTCACCTGCGGAGTCGCGCGCGCGGATCGAATTTTCTACGGGCGTGCGACCGGCGTGGGAAACGCGATTCTCTACATCGGCGCAAAGACGGGTCGCGACGGTATCCATGGCGCGACGATGGCCAGCGACGCGTTCTCGGCCGGCGGCCCATCCCAACGGCCGACGATGCAAGTCGGCGATCCGTTCGTAGGAAAGATCCTGCTCGATGCGTGTCTCGAGCTCTTCTCCGAGGACGTTCTCGAAGGCATTCAGGACATGGGGGCCGCGGGACTCACCTCGTCGAGCGTAGAAATGGCCGGCCGGGCGAACAACGGCATCGAGATCGACCTCGACCTCGTACCGCGTCGAGCCAAGAGGATGTCGCCTTACGAAATCCTGCTCAGCGAGTCGCAAGAACGAATGTTGCTCGTTGCCAAACCCGGCCACGAGGCGCGCGTCCTGGCGATCTGCGCGCGTTGGGATCTCGATGCGGCCGTCATCGGCAAGGTGACGGATACCAAGCGCTGGGTCGTCAAGGCCACTCCCGGCTACGACCCACTCGTCGATCCCGCATCGAAGCGCGCTTCTGTCGTCGTGTGCGACGTACCCATCCACGCGCTGACCGACGATGCCCCCGTGTACGACCGCCCGCGAGCTGCACCCGCCAGTCCGAGGACACGGCTCGATCCGGCGGACATCCCGATCCCCGGTGACCTATCTCGCGAACTGCTGGATCTCGTCGGCGCGCCGAACATCGGGTCGCGGGCGTGGGTCTGGCGGCAATATGACCACGTCGTGCGAGGCGGCACGGTCGTGCGTCCCGGTTCCGATGCGGGCGTCGTGCGTGTTCTTTGCGAAAGCCAGGGCAAGGTCGTCGAGAAGCTCCTCGCGTTCTCCGTGGACTGCAACGCGCGCATCTGCGACCTCGATCCGTTCGTCGGTGCCGCGATGGCCGTCGCGGAAGTCTGCAGGAACCTCGCTTGCAGTGGCGCCGAGGCCATCGGCATCACCGACTGCCTCAACTTCGGCAATCCCGAACAGCCCGAAGTCATGAACCAGTTTGCGCGCGCCATCGACGGGATCGCCGCTGCGTGCCATGCGCTGCGCGTTCCGATCGTGAGCGGAAACGTCAGTCTCTACAACGACACGGACGGGCGTTCGATTTTGCCGACCCCGGCCGTTGCCGCAGTGGGCCTCGTGTCGCGGCAGGACGCCATCGTCACGGCGCCGTTCAAGCGCTCGGGAGACGTCGTGCTCCTCCTCGGATGTGCAACTTGCCATGGCACGCGGGCCCTCGGTGGCAGCGAGTGGCTCGCGCGCGCGCTTGCCGCAGGATCGAACGAACGCACCGGGCCGACGAATGCACTCGCAGGCGAAGCACCCTCCATCGACCTCGACGCCGAAGTAAGACTGCAGAAGCTGCTGATCGACCTGGCGCGAGCGCACCTTCTCGAGAGCGCGCACGACGTGTCGGACGGCGGGCTTGCGATCACATTGGCCGAGTGTTGCACGATCGGCCCCATGGACGTCGGCGCTCGCGTGGAGCTGCCAGGCGCCACCTCGGCCATCGACGCGCTCGGCGTGCTTTTCAGCGAGGCTGCGTCGCGCGTGGTCGTCAGCGCGCGACCGGAGGCGCTGGATCGTTTGTTCGAGCACGCCCATCGGGCGGGAGTTCCCATCGCTCGCATCGGCGAGACCGGGGGAACAGCGCTCTCCATCGCCGCCGCGCCGCTCGGGAGCGCCTCTGTTTCCGTCTCGAAGATCCGTGCGCGCCGAGACGACTGCTTGAGAGGCATCGTCGGGGACACTCCCTAGAGACGGCGTCGGTGCACAATGGCCGCGCGACGCACGATTCTCCCACACCATCGCCGTCGAGAACGCGCCGGCCCCCTGTGGTAGCCTCAAGATACGAGCCGTATCGCGCCTTCGAGTTGCTTCATGTCACCGTCACCCCTGCTCGGGTACAACAACAACGTCCGCCACAAGGGAAGGGTTTTCCATATTCAGACGGAGGACTCAGGGGTGAAGTATGGGCGTATCATGACGCACCTCTTCACCGACGGCGGGCGGATCCTCAAGAGCGTGAAGACGAGTTACTCCGAATACGTCGGCAACGAGCGTATGTCCGAGATCGTGCGGGAGATGATGAAGCAGCAGCACAAGGCGATGTTCATCGCCCTGCGCGACGGAAAGTTCGAGGCCTTTGCCGACGGAACCGCGGACGGCCCGCCGTCGTCGCGAACCCTCGTGGCGGAAGCGCCTCCCAACCAACAGCCCTCGCCGCGGCCCGTCCCGACGAGGCCCACTGCGATTCCTCCCCCGCTTCCGCCCGCCGCGCGGATGCAACGCCGCGAGCTACCGGCGGCCACCGAACCCGAGGAGTTGACCCTCGACATCGATGCGCTCGAGCGCGCCGCCGTCGCAGCGGATGTTCATGCACCCTCGCCACAAACATCGAGCGAGCTTCCGCCGGCTCCGGCGGACCTTCTACGCGAAAAGAAGCCATCGCCGAGCATCCCCAGCCCGGGTGGGCCGCCACTACCCCCCGGACGCACGCACTCGAACGCCATCCCGGGTGCTGGCCATGAGCGCCGATACGCGCCAACTCGGCCAGCCTCTATCTTCGGCCAAGCCCGTCCTCAACAAGGCAAATCGATTTTCGGCGAGGATCTGCTGACCGACAAGTCACTCGACGAGGTCATCCTCAGCTACCTCGCCGAGGATCTGACCACCGAAAAGAAATAGGACGAGGCGCCGGACGGTCATTCAAAAAAAGCGCCCGAGCGACTTGCATCGCCCGGGCGCGGTGGACCCGCGCGGTGTGGGGGGGAGAGTCGCGCAGATCCTCAAGGTACGGCACGCCTGCTTCGCCGTCAGGAGGAGGACGGCGAAGGACGTCCGCACGCACTTTTACTTGTGTCTGATACGTGTCTCAGGCAAATGCGTTTCATCAAAGACATTCGGCGGCGCCGGACTATTCCGGTCGTCGTCGTGATTTTTTGCGGTCGAGCTCGAGAGGCGAGACGAAGCTCGGCCTCACGGGATCGCGCGTGCCCGCGCCGCGTCGATCGCCGCGGCGACGATGGCCCTATCGACGTCGTCCACCGCTACGATTTCCTCCGCGACATCGATCGCCCTGTCGCCGTGTGCGATACGCAGGCGCGCGTCTGGGCTGCCAGAGAGAAGGTCGAATGCGTGGACATCTTCACGAAACTCGTATTTGTCCGTCCGAAACGAGAATCGATCGGGCGCCTGTCGATGGGCGAGCGCGATGAGAGCCAAGTAGGTCGCCATCGGCCGGAAGGTCGCTGCATCGGTCACGTGGATTTGCACACCGCTACAAACGCGGCCGGCGTGCTTGTGGAATGCCGGCTGAAACGTCATCGGACGCGCGCGTGCGCCGCGGAGCCGCAAACCGTTGAGG
>JALYHX010000941.1 GCA_030776305.1 Myxococcota bacterium | reverse complement strand
TCCTTATACTTCGAACTCGGCCTTCTCGAGAATCTCCGTAACCCGCCAAAGAAAGCCGTTCGCCGCCACCCCATCGACGACCCGATGGTCGTACGAAAGCGCCATGTACATGACGGGGTGAATGGCGATTTGGTCCTCGGCGTCGGGCGTCTCGATGACGACGACGCGCTTCTGGATCTCGCCGACCCTCAGAATGCCGACGTTCGGCTGATTGATGATGGCACCGCCGAAGAGATTGCCCTTCAGGCCCGGGTTGGACACGGAGAATGTCGACCCGCTCAGATCGTCGATCGTGATCTTTCCGCTCTTCGCACGTTTCGCGAGATCGTCGATCGCGCGAACGATGCCCCGAATGCCGAGCTCGTCCGCCCGGCGGACGACGGGCACGACGAGACCATCCGGGGAATCGACGGCAACACCGATGTTGATGTCGTGGAGGACTGCACAAGCGTCGTCGAGTACCCGCGCGTTGAGCGACGGATTTTCTCGCAATGCCCGCGCAGTCGCCACGACGACGAACGCAAGCATCGTGAGGCTCAGGCCCTCGGCTTTGTACCGCTCCTTGTGCGCATCGCGAAGCTTGCTCGCCTTGTGAAGGTCCACCTCTGCAACCGTGACCACGTGCGGTGAGGCGAACTTCGAATAGACCATGTGGTCCGCGGTGATGCGGCGCCGGCGCGTAAACGGCACCACCCTGTCCCCACCCGCTGGTCTGTACGCGGGGACCTTGAATGCGCCGAACCCGACGCCAGGAATGGGGGGGATGAAGGTCCCGCCGTCATTGGTGACCGCAGGCGGTTGTGCGCGCGGCGGCGCCGCCGAGGGTGGACGCAATTCGGCAGCTGGAGGCGCAGGGTGGTCACCATTGCCGGCGGCGCGCATCACGTCGTCCTTGGTCACGCGCCCGCGCTCACCGGTGCCCTGGACGCTGGAGAGATCAACGTCTTGCTCGAGCGCCACTTTGCGAACGATAGGCGTGGCCAGAGCCCCCAGGCTTGCGCGCGCGGCCGTGGCCGACTGCTGCACTGGAGCGGGCACCGCACCGGCGGGCTGACCCGACGGGGGTGCGGGCATGGAGACAGGCGCGCCAGGCGTGACGGAGAGGGTTGTGGCGGGCCCTTCCTCGATTTGCGCGATCACTGTTTTGACCGCCACGACCTGCCCCTCGGCGGCGAGGAGCTTCGCGACGCGCCCACCCACAGGCGCCGGCAGCTCGCTGTCGGCCTTGTCCGTCGCGATGGAGACGATGGGCTGATCCTTCTTGACCAGGTCGCCTTCGCGCACGAGCCATTTCGAAATCGTCCCCTCGGCGACACTCTCACCGAGTTGGGGAAGGGTCACATCAATGAGCATGGATCGTGGTGTCCCAGAGAATGGTGACCGTGAGCCTATCATCGCCCATTGCGTAGACGTCTCACGAACTTTGCGACGAAATAGCCATCCGTAGCGTGCGCCTGTGGCAAGAGTCGGAAGAAAGAGGCCTCGCCGAAGCGCGCGCGCAACTCTGGTAGGTCGAAGGGCGCGGGGTCGAGCTCGGGGCGTGCGCGAAGGATCGAAGCCACGACATCCTCGCCTTCCTCGCGGAGCACGCTGCACACGACGTAGACGAGGCACCCGCCTGGACGCACGTGCTCTGCCGCGTGCGAAGCGATCGCGATCTGGCCGTGGGCCATCGACTCGAGATCCGGGGGCTGGCGGCGAAGTGCGATTTCCGGTCGGCGCCGAAGGGTGCCGACCCCAGTGCACGGCGCATCCACGAGCACGCGATCGTACGTGTCGGTGACGTCGCCCGAACCGACACTCCAGTCGACCGCAAACGCCGCCCGGGCGCCGAGCCCAAGCCTCGCCAACTCCATAGCGAGTCGGTCGAGCTTGGCAACGCTCGCGTCGCATACGTCCACGGCACCCCGCGCTCCCACAGCACGCACCAAGACCGCACTCTTGTTGCCACGACCTGCGCACGCGTCGAGCACCACGTCGCCCTCTTGAGCGCCGACAGCGAGCGCGGCGATCTGAGAGCCCTCCTCTTGGATTGACCATGCTCCTTGCTCCCAGCCTGGGAGTCTCTGCGGCTTGCCTGCGCCACGCGCCAGGATCGCGAGTGACGAGACCTGTCCCCGTTCGAAGCTCGCATCGGGCGCCGCGGCCCGCAGACGCTCGATCCACGCATCCCGCTGCGATGCCTGCTCGACCCGCAGCGCGACCGCAGGTGGTTTTGTCCCGCATCGAAGGAATTCCTCTGCATCGGAGGGCGAGAGAGCCCGATCGAGGGCCGCACGCAACCAGGTGGGTGCCGAGGTGACGATTGCTTCATTTCTCGATTCCTCGTCGACCAAAGCGGCGCGTTCCGCCAGTCTTCGCAGAACCGCGTTTGCGAAGGCGCCCAGCCGCGCTCCTCGGTCACGCTGGATGGCAACCACAGCCTCACTTACAGCCGCGAACGCAGGAACGCGGGTGAAGAAGAGTTGGTAGGTGGCCACGACCATGTGCGCGCGGACCAGCCCGTCGAGCGCGTCGATTCCACGCGGCGCCAACCGCGCAATCTCGCTTCTCAGCCAGGGCAGCGTCCGTAAACTGCCGTAGACGAGCTCCGTCGTGAACGCGCGATCGCGCGCGTCGAGCTGTACCGCACGTGCAAGCTCCGAATCGAGCACCGCAGACGCAAAGGCCGCATCCTTCTCGACGCGTATGAGGACGCGCGCGGCCGTATCGCGAGCGCTGGGTCTGTGATGCGCGACGGGAGGCGTCGTCACGACCAAAGCTCGCGCACCTGCATCAAAATGACGTCCCAGCGCCGCTCGACGTCGTTTTTGAAGGCGACGAGCATGAGCAGGACGAGCATGACCATACCGACGAGGCTGGCGACTTCGCGAATGCGCAGAGGAAGCGGCCGCCGGCGTGCAGCCTCGAAGAGGAAGAAGAGCAGCTGCCCTCCGTCGAGGACGGGGATCGGCAGCAAGTTGATGATGCCCAGATTGACCGAGATGAGTGCCATCGCCCACACGAAATACGCGGCACCCCTAGCGCCTGCCTGGCCCGCGATGTCGTACATCGTGATGGGCCCGCTGACGTTCGCGAGCGAGATCCTGCCTTCGAGGAGCCAGAGCGTTCCGACGCTCATGAACTTGATGACGCTGCCTGTCTCCTCGACCCCGCGTCTCAGCGCATAGGCGAGCGGATGGGGGTTGGGCACGAGGCGATCGGACGCAGTCGGAAGCCAGTGATCGGTGCGGAACACGTACTTTTCGTAGTGCTGGCCGAATTGGTCGTCCCACTGCTCCTTTCGGAGCTGGAAGAAGCCTCCCATGGCCGCGTCATCGCGCCTCCATTGCAAATCGTGCATCCGGTCTGCTCCAGCAACGAGCTCTCCCTCCATCGTCCTCCAGAGTTTTTGCGCCATCCCATCGAGCTTCGTGATGCGATCTCCCGGTCGAAGCCCAGCCCGCCACTCGCTCGACGCCTGCGGGACGAACGCAACATACATGTCCGCGCTTTCGATGCCCGTGCGCTGGAGCAGATCGATCGCGCGCCCGTTCTCATCCGCCGGCGGGGTGGTCCCGGGATCACGAGGCAACGGCGTCAGCGTCGCGGCACCCGGTTCGAGCACCGCGAGCTCGCAGAGACCGCCGAGCGCGCGCGGTACGTCTACGGGGCGAAGGTAGCTGATGACGACCTGATCGCCGCGATTCCGCGCGAGCGTATCGACCAAATCGACGAAGCGTTCTATGCGCCGCCCATTGACGGCTGTCACGAGGTCGAACGTGCGCAAACCCACGGCCGCGGGTGCGTCGTGCCTCGCGATGCCGATGACCGCCGCGGGGAAGCGCGGATCGATCCCGATCCGTCCGGTATGTTTGACGATGTCGAGCTCGCGGACTTCCGCTTCGTCCACCGGGGTCACATTCACGTCGAGCAGCTTGTCGTCACGCGCTACGCCGAGCTTCAGGAGCTGCCCCGCCCGCCGCGAAACGACGTGTTGTACCTCGGGGAAGCTCGTCACCGAGTTCCCGTCGACGCTCGCGATGCGGTCGCCCGGCTGGAGTTTGCCGTCGGCCGGCTTGCCGGCTTCGACGACGCCGACCGTGGGCGGAAGAAACTCTTGGTCCTCGAGGAATACGGAAGTGTAGAGGGCAATCGGGAAGAGCAGATTCATCGCGGGTCCGGCCAGCACGATGACGACGCGCTTCCAGAGCGCCTGGGCCTCGAACGTTCGCCCGCGCTCCTCCGGGAGAATCGGTTCGGCTCGTTTGCTCTCCTCGAGCATCTTCACGAAGCCACCGAACGGCAGGAGGCCAAGGCAGTATTCCGTCTCTTTGCCGCGAATGCGCAAAACGTTCGGCCCGAAGCCCACCGAGAAGGTGAGCACCTTCACCCCAAAGATCTTCGCGAACGCAAAATGACCCGACTCATGGATGAAGATGAGCGAGCTGACGAGCAGGACGAAATACAGAAGGTCCACGACCGCCGCCTCCTCAGTAGCATCTCGGCGTTCGCCGCGCCGAGCTGGGCGCGGCGCTCGTCGTGCAACCGCAGTGCATAAGCCGGTGGCTCATCGCTTCAGGCACGCGTCGCGACGACGAGCCATTCGAGATCGCCTAGCGGGTCGACACGCACTTTCCACTCCCGGCCGAGTGCCGCGCGCCACTGCTCGTCGGAAAATACGCGGCCCTCGATCGACGCGTGGGTCACCCGGTCCTGGTAGACGAACGTCGCGGGTCCCGTCCGGCGCACGCTGCCCTCTCCGAGGGGGGCGAGG
>JALYHX010000940.1 GCA_030776305.1 Myxococcota bacterium | reverse complement strand
CCGCGGCGGTGGCTTCGGGGGTACCGTTGGGCCCCCCGGCGGCCGACCCAAGCGCGCAGACGGTCGTGGCCAACGCGGTACGGACATGTATGGCCGAGCGGTTGCACGCCGACGACGTCACGGTCGTCGTCAGTACGACGCTCTACCTGCAACTAGGCGATGATGGATCGGTGCGAACTGCACGCTTCGACCCTCCCGTGGCTCCCGAGGTCAACACCTGCGCGGCGCAGTCGATCTTCAAAGCACGCTTCACGCACGACGGTGCGGTGACGATTCTCATCTCCGTCAAGAACTGAGGCGCGTCAGCTCCGTGATCGCGTGCGTCTCACGCGCGCCAAGGAGCTTGAATTGCAGTCCCATCCCCTCGCCCACTCGCGACCACCGGACCACGGCGGGCATGGCGAGGCGCGCCTTCTGCCCTGGGAGCGTGACGTGGACGACGAGCTCGACGCCGAAGGCGAGCGGGTGCGACGTGAGGACATACATCCCGCCGAGGGAGATATCCCTACAACGCCCGGCGATGGGCTCGGTCGAGCCTTTCACCACGAACTCCACCGGACCGTCGAACGGCACTCGAGGATGGCTACGAAGCTCGACCACGGCTTGATGATAGCATCGGGCCCGTGGACGATCTCTCCCATCGCCGCGAGCGCCGCGAGCGTCGCGACGGGGTGTGGCTTGCGCTGGTACCCGTGGGTGTGGCGGTCCTTCTCGGACTCTTGCTCATCCCGCGTCGCGCAGTACCGGAGGGAGTACCGCTACCGATTGCCGATGCCCGCGCCATGCAGCGCGTCTGGGTCACCGACCGAGAACTCGCCGATCAAGCGCGTCGGGAGCCTCTTCCAGGGCCGGTGCGCGCGCTTGGGTCGGCGATCCGTGAGTTTCACTCGCTCGAGGCGCGCGATGCCGATGCGCGTAGTCTCGCCGAGGCGCGGCGGGCAGTCGACGTCGCGCTCGTCGACGCGGTCCCTGTCGACAACGAGGCGCTGCTTCGTCTTCGCGCCGTCGAGCTTGCGTCGTTCCTCGACGAAGTCGCCCACTTCGAGGCCACGGGAACCGAATCGGCGGAGCTTCACGCCCTCGCGGGAGGCTTCGTTCGCTCGATGAGGAATGAAGGGTGGTGCGATGGGCATACCCTGGCGCCGCCGAGTCCAGTGCTTCGGGTGATGTTCAAGCAAATGTGGAGCGCGTTCATTGGGTTGGAGCGAAGCCCCGATCTCGCACCCACACTCGACGAGCAGAGGTCGCTCTACGCATTCTATCTTTCGCATGCGCACCCTTCGAAGGCGATGCGCGAGGCCATTGGCGCGGCGCGGCGCGGCGCGCGTGATGCCAAAGCGTGCCGCGCACTCGTCGATGCGGAGCGCGCCGCCACCGAATCTTGGCGACTCGATCGCATCGCGCGCATTGCGGCGATCGACCCCGCCTATCCGGCCGACTATGCCCGCGGTGTTTGCGCGTTCGGTCAGGGCGAATACGGTGCGTCGGCCACCGCGTTCCGCAGCTGGCTGCGGGACCATCCACAGGGTCCCTATGCGCTGCGCGCGCAGAACTACTTACGCGCCGCCGCTGACGGCGATCGCCCGGAGTGATTCGCGGATGCGTGCGCTGCTCGTCGACGATGACCGGGAGCTCGCGCGTCTACTCGCCGAATACCTTTCTTCGCATGACGTCTCGATCGAGCACGTGGAAGACGGTCCGACGGCGCTCGAGCGCCTCGGCACTTCGAACGAGTACGATATCGTCCTCTTGGACGTCATGCTTCCAGGAATCGACGGCTTCGAAGTGTGCCGACGCGTCCGGGCCAAGCATGATGTGCCGGTGGTCATGCTGACTGCGCGCGGCGAAGACGCCGATCGTGTCGTCGGACTGGACATCGGCGCCGACGACTACGTGGCCAAGCCGTTCAATCCACGCGAGCTTCTCGCGCGCATGCGTGCGGTGGTCAGGCGGTCGCGACCGGTCGTGCCGCACGAGCGAATCGAAGTGGGTGACCTGGAGGTGGACTTGCCTGGCCACCACGCGACGCTCGGGGGGCGCGAGCTCCAGCTCACGTCGTTCGAGCTTCGCGTTCTTGTGGCGCTCGCCCGTCGGGCTGGCGAGACGGTCACTCGAGAAGAGCTCGCGAGCGCCGTCGTCCCCAAACAGGAGAGCGGCACACGCTACGATCCGAGCGTAGATCGCTCGCTGGACGTGCACGTCTCCCACTTGCGGCACAAGCTCGGTGACGACGCGCGCGAGCCGAAGCGCATCCGCACCGTGCGGGGTATCGGGTATGTCTTGGTCAAACCAGTGTAACCGCGTGTAAAGGACCGCCGGTCGAAGCGTTGCACGCCTCAATATGAAGGCATGCGCGGATCCCGCACGCTGAGGTCCCGACTGTTTTCCTGGTTCTTCGGAGCCATCGTACTCACCGTGTTCACGAGCGCCTTCGTCGTCGGAACGACGCGACCGGAAGGGACGAGCGGCGTAGAGGCGGCCTCGCATCATATGGCCACGCGCTTGGCGAGCATCTGGGACGACGATCGCGCCACAGCCGCATACGTCGACGAAGTGCGCGACGTGACGGGATTCGAAGTGCGGCTCTTGCCAGATGGGCGGGCGCTGCCGGCGCATGTCCATCGCATCGCCGAACGAGGCGGGTCGCTCGCCCCCGCCGCGCCGGATCGGGTATTCGTGCCCATCGTTCGCGGCGGCACGCTCGTCGGAGCGCTGGAAATGAATCGGTTCGGCATGAGGCCGGCTGCGTCCAGTTGGTGGAGGCTTGCTCTCGCGTTGTTCGCCGTGATGGCGGTCCTGTCCGTCATGGCACGTCGGGTCGCGCACCTCTTCGCGCGACCACTCGAGCGGCTCGCGTACGCCGCCGACCGCTTCGGCAGTGGCGACCTGGCATTCCGGGCGGAGCGCGAGCACGCGTCGGGTTGGGTCGCACGCGAAGTGCGAGAGGTCGCAATCAGCTTCAACCGCATGGCTGACCGCGTCGAGGCCATGGTGCGCGGCCAACGCGAGTTGCTGGGTGCGATCAGTCACGAGCTCCGATCGCCTCTCGGCCGCGCTCGCGTGGCGCTGGAGATCGTGCGCGACCGCGCTGTCGAAAGGATTCCGCCGGAATCTCGAAGCACGGGCGCCCCCAGAGTCTCCGCCGCCATGAGCGCGCTCGCGGACATCGATACCCAGCTGGTCGCCATCGACGCGATCCTCGGAGATCTGCTCGACATAGCGCGGGTCGGACTTGCGGATTTGCACAAGGAGACGCGCGATCTCGTAGAGTGGCTCGGCGCGCGTGCGGGCGATGAGCCGCCTCCTCCGGCGGTCGCGCTGCATGTGGCGCCGGCGACTCAGGGCATCCGCGTGTCCTTCGACGCGGCGATGCTCGGACGGGTCGTGCACAACCTTCTCGTCAACGCGCGTGCCCACGGCCATCCGCCCGATCGTCCCATCGAGATGCGGGTAACGCAGCAAGGAGATGTCGTCCGCGTGACCGTTCGGGACCATGGGCCCGGTTTCGCCCAGGGCTTCGCCGAGCGTGCGTTCGAGCCGTTCGTCCGCGGCGACGTGGCGCGGACGCGCCCCGCGGCGGGCGCTGGGTACGGCCTCGGGTTGACCCTCGTGCGGCGGATCGTCGATGCCCATGGAGGCCGTGTCTTCGCGCGCAACGCCGACGACGGCGAGACGGGGGGCGCAGGCGCCGAAGTGGGGTTCGATTTGCCCATCGCGCCGAGCACTCGCTAGCCTGCGAGGGTCGCCATGAGGACCTGGCTGAAGATTGTGGCATGGGTGGTGGCCATCGTGGGCGCGCCGGCCCTGCTGATGTATCTGTTCTTTTTCGACGTGTGGACAGTGCCTGCGGACGACCCGCTGCTTGCAGCATCCATCCAACCGACGCTGGGCGCCGGGGACATCGTCCTTGTCACGCGCCGTACGTGGGTCGACCGCGGGAACCTGCTGCGTTGCGCTGACCCCGAGACGGCCGGCCGCTTCGTCGTCGCGCGTGCCATCGGCCGGGCCGGCGACAACGTCGCATTCAACGCGGAGACCGTGAGTCTTGACGGACAGCGCACCCCGAGCCCCCGCGCGTGCGAAGTGGCCAGGCTGACGGTGCACGACCCGAGAACCGACGACGACGTCCCGCTCGCTTGTTCCATCGAGGAGTACGGCGACCGGTCATTTCCCGTGCTGCGGTCACTCGACCACCCTGAGAACCCCACGACGCTGAAAGTCGAGCCTGGCCGGTGGTTTTTGGTAAGCGACGATCGTCACATTCACTTGGACTCGCGCGACTACGGTCTGATCGATCCCAGCACTTGCCAGCACGTCGTCTTTCGCCTCGTAGGGGCGGCTGGTTTCTCCGACTCGGAACGGCGGCTGAACATCATCTGGTGAGCGAAGTCCGTTGTATTTTTGATACTCTCGGCCCTAGGGCATGAATTTGGAGCTTGGGGTGGTATGCGGGTGCTGTGATTGGTACAGCACCTTCGGTGCGGCAACGTGCGTTGCCTGCAAGGCGCCGCTCGGTCTCGGCCAGCCGGCAGCCCGCCCCGGCATGGCCTCCATTCCGGCCGCCGCGCCGAGTGGCGTCGTAACGGCTCGGCAACTCGGAACCAGACGTTTCCCCCCGGCAGACGTCGAAGTCGTGGGGGGAATCGCGCCGCCGGCATCGTCGCTCTTCGCCGGGAGTGACCTCAAGCCCCGGCGACAACCCTCGAGGCCGGGGTTCGTCGTCGGCACGGCAAGCGCAGTTCGTACGCACGGAGGCGAATCGGCGGTATTGTCGTCCGGCGCGCTCGACGAACCGTTTGGGGGCAAGCCTTCAAACGACAAGGCGAGCCAGGTTTCGATACAAGCGTCACGGGCGACCAGTCGCGCGCGATCCGAAGGATCAGTGGAGGAGCAGGTGGAACAGGCCAAAAACTACGTCTGCAAGTCGTGTTCGACGCCCGTGCCTCTCGGGCACAAGTTCTGTGGGCGCTGCGGCGCGGCGGTTCCCCCCGAGATGCTTCAGGCGCGCACGCAGTTCTTCGGTCAGCTTCAAGCGCCGGGGAAGGCAAAGCTGATCCTCATTCGGGGGGAGGGCGTCGAGGGATTGAGCTACCAGCTCAACGCCGAGCAGCACATCGTCGGCCGCAACGGGCAGCTTATCGTACCGGACGACCCCTTCGTCTCACCGCGACATGCGAACCTCTTCTATCGCGGTGGACGGCTCGTCGTGCGCGACGAAGGATCGCTCAACGGCGTCTTCTGGCGTGTTCGCGGATCCATGGAGCTCTCCGTCGGAGATCACTTCCTTGCCGGCGAGCAGCTGCTGCGGATTGACGGCGGGCAGAAGGCGAACGACGGCCCCGCCCCGGATGGGACCTACTTCTACTCGTCACCGAAGCACCCGACGCAGTTCAAGCTCGTCCAGATTTTACAAGGAGGCTCGCCGGCCATGGCCGTATGTGCCCGGACGGGAAGCCTGCAAATCGGTCGCGAGGGTAGTGAGCTCAACTTCCCGACTGACCTTTACATGAGCGCGGCGCACTGCAAGCTCGAAGAGAGCGGCGGCAGGCTGACCCTCACGGACTTGGACAGCAGAAACGGTACTTACGTGCGCCTCAAGGCGGAGAAAGAGCTGTCTCACGGGGACTACCTGTTCATCGGAAGAAAGCTCTTGCGCGTCGAAATCACGGCGAACTAGGAGCGTGCCGCCCCTTTGCCGCCGTCTCCCACGGAATGGCTGCCCGAGCACCACTGTGGATCGCGGGTGACCCAACGCCTTGGGAGGGGACACGCTCCGGTCTGCCCAACCGCCTAGTAAACCCGGTCACGGCTGGGGTCTCGAGGGGAGCGGCGGCGCTCCCTCGAACGAGACCCATCACGACGGAGGCCGTCCCGACCGCTTGGGCGAAGCGCAATGCCATGCGGCCTCCAAGGACCGCGTCATCTGAAGGATGAAGATCGTTCGCTGACGCGCTTGCCTTCCGTCAGGGTCGGGGCCACACCCCGTTCCATGGCCAATCGTCTCGCGGGGGAGTCGTCCCCTTACCTCCAGCAGCACGCGCACAACCCGGTGGATTGGTACCCGTGGGGGAGCGAAGCGCTCGAGAAGGCGAATCGCGAGAATCGTCCGATCTTTCTGAGCATCGGCTACTCGGCATGCCACTGGTGTCACGTCATGGAACGCGAGAGCTTCGAGAATGAAGCGATTGCCAGGATGATGAACGACTGGTTCGTCAACGTGAAGGTCGATCGAGAGGAGCGGCCGGACCTCGATCAAATCTACCAGCTCGTCGTGCAGCTCATGGGACGTAGCGGCGGTTGGCCCCTTACGGTCTTCCTAACCCCCGAACAAAAGCCATACTTCGGTGGGACGTATTTCCCGCCGACCGATCGCCACGGGATGCCTGGGCTCCCCAGGGTCATGCAGGCGGTACGTGACGCATACACCGCGCGCCGCGACGAAGTCTTCGCCCACTCCACGGAAGTGACGAAGGCGATCGAGGAGGTACTGGCCGGAAGAGCGAACGAAACGCACGGGCCGTCGCCGCATTTCTTGGCCGACTCGGCGAGCAAGCTCGTCACGCGTTTTGACGAAAAGCACGGCGGCTTCGGCGTCCGCCCGAAGTTCCCGGGCACGATGAGTCTCGACGTTCTCTTGCGCGCTGGCGACCACGAACGCGTGCGCAAGAGCCTCGATGCGATGCGCGCGGGTGGAATCTACGACCAGCTCGGCGGCGGTTTTCACAGGTACTCGACCGACGAGCGGTGGCTCGTTCCTCACTTCGAGAAGATGCTCTACGACAATGCCCTCCTCTTGCGACTCTATGCCGACGGATGGCGCGCGATGCGAAACGCGAGGTACGCGGAGACGGCATCTGCCATCGCGGCGTACGTGGCCCGTGAGATGACCTCGCCCGAAGGCGGGTTCTATGCAACGCAAGACGCAGACAGTGAGGGCGAAGAGGGCCGCTTCTTCGTGTGGACGCCCGGCCAAGTGGATGAAGCATGTGCCCACGACGAAGAGGCGGCGAGCGCGGCAAAATACGTCTACGGCGTCACCGACGAGGGGAACTTCGAAGCGACCGGCGCGACCGTACTGTCGCTCGCGAACCCCCCGCGCGACACTCGCGAAGAGGCTGGACTCGAGCGGGCCCGCCGAGCCATGTTCGAGGCCCGCGAAAAGCGCCCCAAGCCCAGCCGCGACGAAAAGATCCTTGCGAGCTCGTGCGCACTTATGATTTCCGCACTTGCCAATGCTGCCGGCGTCGTCGGGCCCAGCCTGGCCAGCGCCGCGGAGCGCGCGATGCGTTTCATCGAGGGATCGCTCGTCTTCCGCGACAAGAACTCTCGCCTTGCTCGCGTCGAGCGACATTGCAAGGACGGCGTTGTGAAAGGCCCCGGTTTCCTCGACGATCACGCATTCGTTGGCGATGCGGCGCTCGACGTTTACGAGGTGACGGGTGATCCCCACTGGGTAGAGCTCGCCCGCGCCCTCGCGGACGCGGTCCTGCAGCACTTCCGCGATCCGACCGATGGCACTTTTTTCTTTGCGGCTGACGATGGCGAGAAAATCCTCGTGCGGGCGAAGGAGAGGCACGACCACGCCGTCCCGAGCGGCGCGTCGGTGGCCTGCAGGCTGCTCCTCCGTCTCGGTACACTTGCTGATCCGAAGTATGCGGAGGCTGGATCCCGCGCGGTGGGGCGGCTCTGCAGCGAAGTCGTGCAGAACCCGTTCGGTATGAGCAGCGCCATCGGCTTGGTCGATCGCCTTGCGCGAGGCTCCGTCGATGTCGTGTTGGTAGGCCCTCGCTCGAGTGAGGCCACGCAAGCGCTCGCCCGCGAAGCGTTCCGCGCCTATCTGCCCGACCGCATCATTGCCTGGGCCGACCCCGCCGATCCGAGGTCACTCGAGGCTTGCGCCGCAATTGCTGAAGGAAAGCCGGCACGGCCGGAGCCGGTCGCGTACGTGTGCCGTGGGCGCGCATGTTCGCTGCCGATCGCCGACCCAACGCAGCTCGCAGCGCTACTCGTATCCCCGCCGCCGCCCGGGTGAGCTCTAACGATAGCTGAACGCGAGGTCGTGGTCGCAGATCCGGAAGACGTCGCCTTCAGTTATCTGCTTTCGAGCGACCCGCTGGCCGTTATACTCGACGCCATTGGTCGAGCCCATGTCGACCATGAAGTACACGCCGTTCTGAAACTCGATCATGGCGTGCTGACGCGACACGTTCGGGTCCTTCAGCGTCAGATCACTCGACTGCTTGCCGCGTCCGATGACGAAGCGGTCCTTGGTGATCGGAAAACGCTCGCCTTGATAGACGAGTGTGAGCATCGTCGCTTGCGCCGCGGGCGCCGGATAGCCGTTGGCGCCCTGCTCGATGATGGGAACGCGCGGGAGCGGCGGTGGCGCAGCGCGCGGCGGCAGGGTCGTGCGCGAAGACACGGCCGACTGCGTCGCTCCCGTGGAGGGCCGACCGGGGGGCGGTGGAAGAGGCGCGCGTCCGGACGCTGGCGCAGATCGGCCTGGCGGTGGTGGCAAGCGACTGGGAGGCGGAGGCGGGAAGGCGGCTGGCGCCGTCATTCGCGGAGCGGCTTGGGTTTGGGCACCGGTCGGCGCAGGACCCGGTTGAGACGGCTCGCGCCCAGTGGCCATGTACGGCGCGCGCGCGCCATCCTGGCTGCGTTGGCGAGCGTACTGTTTCATCGCCTCATTGATGAGGTAGTCGACGCTACACTCGAGGTCATGCGCCATCTGCTCGAACATCCCCCACAGGACCTCGCGGCACTGAAAGGTGCGGGCGCTCTTCTTGTTCGGGTCGGCGCTCATGGCAATTCGGTCAGGCGTCGGGACAGGAGGCGATTCCCCGCGCGAGCCTCCGTGGCTCCGAGACTCACATCCTAAACTAACTCCGCTCGAACGGTTTGCACAGCGTTAGCCTCCGCCAAGCGAAGGCTCGATGCACCACCGCACGAACTCTCCAACGGTCGCAACCGTCTTGGTCTCCTTTTCCTGAGACCCCGGAGTCTTCGGTACATCGCATTGCCATCCGCACTGGTCCGCCGGATCGCACTTCGGTAACGGCGTTCGGTCCTCCTCCAGTCCGATGATGGGTGCCGCTTCCGATTTTTTGGCGACGTAATACGAGCCCGCCGCCGTCAACTTGGCCCCCATATCCTGCGCTCCAAGAAACGAGTTGAGCACGTCGCGCGGCTTGAGTCCGGCCTGCGGATCCATTCCCATGATGAGCGCCCCATAAGTGATGGGCTCGCTGAGCGCCATCTTCGTTCGTTCGTTCGGCGGCAAATGACGCATGAAGTCAGGCACCTCTTTTGGGGTGAGTGTCTTCAAAATCATGCGCGCGGCGTCCAGCCGAAGCTGCCATTTCTTGTCGAAGAGAGAGTAGAGCTTCGGAACGATCGTCTCTTTGGGCAACTCCCCGAAACGTGCCATCGCAACGCCGCGCACTTTGTCCGGGTTCGAGTCGTCCCGGATGATGTCGAAAATGCCGTTGAGGTCGCTGGCGACGGTTTTGTCGATGCGGTTTTCGATCGCTGCCAGTGCGTCAGTCCGCATTTTCTCGCTCTTGTTCCTGTCGCGCGCGAATGCGAGACAGTACTCGACCACGGGTCGGCCGCCGAGGCGCTTCATGTAAGTAAAGACTCTCTCGAGCTCTTGCTCCTGGTAGTTCTTGAGCTGCTCGGTCACTTGCTCCTTCGTCACGTTCAGCTTGGCTTTTGCGTTCGCCTCGACGACGAGCGCGCGCTGTTTCTCGATCCAGTCGTTGGCATCGATCTTCTTGGCCATGGCGACGAGCGCTTCGCCTGCACGCTTCTTCGTATCGTCATCGCCGATGTCCGCGATGAGCGAGCAAGCGCGCTCGACCTTGGTCGAAGCCTCGTTGATCGCGCTGGGGAGTGTCTTGACGGTCGGCGCGCCTAGGAAGCGCATGATTTGCTCGACGCCGAACTGCTGAGAGCTGTTGTCGATTCGTGTCTCGAAGTCGGCTTGTACCCACTGCGTCAGCGCCGTCGCCAACTCGACTTTCGTCTTCTCGTCGGACACGAGGGGTGGCTCGTGCGACAAGAATGCGAACGCTGCATCCTTGTAAGGGACGCTTGGGTCCGGGAGCACGGGGCCCCCCTCTGACGGCCTAGGGGGAGGCGGCTGGCGGATCGCCTCGACGAGCTGCGGCGTGATGCCGTCGACGATGACGCGCCGAGCGTCGTCTGTCAGCGCCGAGAGCGCTGGAGCCATCTTACCTTGCGGCGTGTCGTAACCAATCGCCAGATACTCGAGGCCGATCCGTTTGCCATTTCGGGGACGCATACGGACGAGCGAGAGCGCTGCGCCCTCGCGCAGTGGCCATGAATATTTGTCGTGCGTCACGATGGAGTAGAGCTTCTCCGGACCGGCTTCGGTCGTCTCCCACCTGTGCACGTCCGATTCGCTCACGGCGCAGCCTGTGCCCAGTGCCAGGATCAGGGCCAGTGCCGGTGCAAGCGTGATTGGGGCGAGCCGGTGCGGTTCTACCAGACGATGTCGCATCCTTTGTGGCCTTTTTCCTTTGCGGTTCCGCGGCCTCGGCGACGCGCAGAGCGCTCGTCGTCAGGTGTGTCATTCCAGTCGGCCAACTCCGGGGTATCGTCGTGGCCTCCGGTTCTCGGCCCGCCGATGCTACGCCGGCCAGCGCGCGATCGGAATTGTTTCGGGAAGTTGACCGGCTGCGCGCCAGCGTCCTAGCGTCAGGTGTAGGACTACGTAGGCATGACGCTCCCGGTCTTTGCTCCGCGGCCCGCTCCCAGCGACAGCCCGAGGGTTCCTGCGAACACCCGCGTCCCCACTGTGCTCGGGCGCGGAGCGGCAGCGTACGGGCGCAGACACGAGGTCGCGGCGCTCGTCATGTGGACGCTGGCCCTATTTTTGATCTTGGGCCTCGGGTCCTACCGCGGCGATCCAGCGGGTGCGGCAACGGCGCCCGGCTCGGAATGGGTGGGTCCGGTGGGGGCCTGGGCCGCTCGTGGTCTCGTCGTCCTCATCGGCATCGTCGCGTGGACGCTGCCGTTCGAGCTGATACTTCTCGGAAT
>JALYHX010000939.1 GCA_030776305.1 Myxococcota bacterium | reverse complement strand
CTTCTCGTCGGAGATGGGCGTCACGGCATCCACGGCGAGGGTGTTGACTGGTCATCCGCGCGTGGCCGCGTTCTTCGAGGAAGCGGCCACACTCCATGGAGACGCAACCAGGGTGGCCAATTTCGTTTCCAGCGAGGTGCTGCGAGACGTACAGACGCATGGCCTTCAGGCAACTATCCCAGTCGTGCCGCGCCAGATTGCAAGCCTCCTCAGGCTCGTCGACACGGGGACGATTAGCGGCAAACAAGCGAAGGAAGTGTACGCCAAGATGGCGGGAACCAATCGCGCGCCGGAAGACATCGTCGCCGAGCTCGGAATTTCGCAGGTGAGCGATGTCACGGCGATCGAGATCATCTGCACCCGTATGGTCGCCCAAAATCCGAAGCAGGCCGAGCAGCTCCGCGCGGGCAAGACAGCACTGATGGGCTTCTTCGTTGGCCAGGTGATGAAGGAGACCCACGGGTCGGCGAATCCGCAGGTCGTCAACGAAGTGATTCGGCGTTTGCTCGTCAAGAGCTAGAGAAAAGGGGTGGCCGCTCCCTGGATTCCGCCGCCCGCCGCGGGCCACACGCCGCGCGCTCGGGTTCTCATCATCGATGACAACGTGGAACTCGTCGGGACGCTGCACGCGGTTCTGATGAGCGCCGAATTGTCGGATGGTCGCGCCGCGTCGAAGACGCTGGAGGTGGTGACCGCGTCACGCGGGGACGACGGGCTTGCCATCGCCCGTGCACGTGGGTTCGACGTCGCGATCGTCGACGTGAAGTTGCCGGATGCGAGCGGCGTCGATCTCATCCCTGAGCTTCGTCGTGCCTCGCGGTTCGGAGAAGTCGTGCTGATCACCGGATTCGCGTCGATGGATGCAGCGATCGGCGCACTGCGTTCCGGTGCTTTCGCGTTCATCCCCAAGTCATTCCGGCCCGAAGAGCTCGTATCTACCATCGAGCAGGCGCTCACCAAGGTACGCTTGGCCCGCGAGCGAGATGAGCTGGAGCGGCGTTACCGCGCGCTCGTCGAGTTGACCGATGTCCTCGTCGTGGGCCTGGATGCCGACGACCGAGTCGCGCTCTTCAACCGAAAAGCGTCGATGTTCGCTGGCGTCGAGCCGAATCAGGCGCTGGGCAGGCTCTTCGTCGACAGCTGGATTTCGCCTGAGGATCGTCAGCGAATGCGCGAGGCCATCGCCCTGGCGCGCGCGGGTCGTACCCAGGAAGTAGAGACAGGCTTCGTCGATGGCCCACCCCGGGAGGGGACACCGTCCGCGCCGTCGCGACGGCGGGTGCTTTGGCACCTGTCGATGGCGCGCGAAGCCGGTGACGACGCGGCGCTCATCTACGGCATCGGCATCGATGTCACCGAGCGGCGTGCGCTCGAAAAGCGTGCGGCGGACGCCGAGGCACTGTCGGCCATGGGGACGCTAGCGCTCAACCTCGCCCATGAAATCCGCAATCCACTGAACGCGGCGGTGTTGCAGCTCCATCTCTTGGGGCGCCACATCGACAAGCTCGGAGTGGACACCGATACGCGCGACACACTCCACCACAAGGCCAAGATCGTAGGGGACGAAATCGGCCGACTCAATCGACTGCTCACCGAGTTCCTCGAGCTCACCCGCCCGCGTGCGCCGCTGCGCGAGCTCGTCCACTTCAGCAATCTCGTCGACGACGTGCTCGATTTGGAGCAGGGGTCGATGGTGGCTCGCAATGTCGTCTTGGAGAGAGAGCTCGCGAAGGACTGCGTCCTTCTGGGCGACCCCGAGAAGCTCAAGCAGGTCGTGCTGAACCTGGTGATGAATGCTCTCGAGGCCATGAAGGACGGTGGTAGGCTTGTTGTCCGTCTGGCCGAACACGGCGATCAAGCGCGTTTGGTGGTCGAGGACACCGGCACCGGCGTCGATCCCGCTGCGATCGCGCAAGTCTTCGACCCGTTCTTCACGACCAAAGAGGCAGGAACCGGGCTCGGGTTGTCAATCGTGCGCAAGATCGTTGACCAGCACCGCGGCGAGGTGCGGCTCGAGAGCGAGCGCGGTGTCGGGACGCACGCGACCGTTCTGCTACCACGCGGGCGCTAGACAAAAGATGTCCGCCGCGATCTTCGGAGGTGTCTGACTGCTCAGCGACCCGGCGGGCGCATCGGCAGAGACGTGGTCGATGTCGGTGCAGGGGGAATCCGAGCAGGCATCTCGGGCTCACCCCCCGAGTCCATCGCGGTGATTGCCGCGAACAGCCGATCCATGCCCACTTCCAGCGCCCCCTCCCTGACGAAAAGGCCCGCGATGCGCACCAGGCGCAACGCGGTGGTCTTTCCCAGGTCGATTTCGCGCTCGACGAACGCCTCGAAGGAGGGGAATCGCTTCGCCTCATAGAGGCGGCGCGTCTGGATGTCCTTGAGGACCACGCCGATGTCGAAGAACGTCTTCGGGAGGCTTTTGCGCAGCGCTTTGATTTGGGACAGCGCGGCGTGTAGATCCCGCACCTTCTGCTTGATGTCCTCGGCGTTCTCCGGCGTGCGGATGGTGGCCCGAGCACTGCCAGGAAGCGGCGGCTCCGCTGCGCGCGCGCGGGCCTCCGCGGCGTGTTTGGCGGCGTGGCGAGCCGCCCAGGGGGCCGCCCCTCGTAGGCCTAGCTTGCGCTTGCCTGCGCCCGCTTCGTCTTTGCCTTGCGCGCTCTGCTTTGGCGGTGCCGATTTGCCAGCCGCCGGCGGCCTGGTCGACGTACGTGTCTTCCCAGCATCGCCCATTTTTACCAACGCAGCCCTCTTCGTCTTCGCCATATCGCTCTCGGTTCGGGGCAAAACCCGGAAAAACTTCCGCTTCGCGGCCCTCTTCCCCCGGGCCTCGCTCAGTCGTTTCCAGGGGGATGACTCGGCCGAAACGCTTTGCGCCCATTACCAGACTCGAGAGGCGCGCGTCTACACGGGAAATGTGCGAACCGTCCGCGGCCACGGTCAGGGTACCCTGCAGATGCGGCCATGGCGGTCCTGACCAGCCTCACCGAAAGCGACGCCCGTACGCTTCTGTTTGCTTACGGCCTGGGGCCCCTTCGTGCATTGGAAGGGATCGCGGGCGGGAGCGTGAACTCGAACTTTGCGCTCGAGTCCGACGCGCGCAGGGTATTCCTGCGCCTTTATGAGGAACGAGACCTGGCGGGGGCGCAGCGCGAGACGGCGATGCTCGAGCGGCTCGCCGCGGCTGGAGTCCCCACCCCCGCTCCGCTGCGGGCTCTCGATGGCTCGTTGGTGCGTGTGCTGACAGGAAAGCCCGCGGCCCTTTTTCCCTGGAGGGACGGGCAGATGCGCTGCCAGGCCGGGGTGACTCTCGAAGAGGCCGCGCGCATCGGCCAGGCGCTGGCGCATGTACACCTTGCCGGGGCCGGTGAGGTCTGCGAAGCCGGACGCTTCGGTTTCTCAGAGCTCTTGGCTCGGGTCGACCGCGTCGCAGCCAGCGGCGACCCAAGGTTCGCGCCGTGGGTCCCGTCCCTTAAGGCCGATCTCGAGCGGGTTCACGCCGCGCGCCAACCCGATCTGCCCCGCGGATTGATACACGGCGACCTCTTCCGGGACAACGTGCTCTGGGATCCGTGCGGCGAGATCTCGGCGTTGCTCGACTTCGAAAGCGCCTGCGAGGGGACATACGCTTACGACCTGATGGTCACGGTGTTGTCGTGGTGCGTCGGCGATGAGCTTCAGCCAGAACTCGCCACCGCCATGCGCGGAGGTTACGAGGGCGTTCGGCGGCTGACCGACGCAGAGAAACGAGGCATCTTCGCGGAGGGATGCTTTGCTGCGTTGCGTTTCACGGTCACCCGCATCACCGACTACGCGATGCGCACCGAGGTGGCGGGTCCACGAGTCGTCAAGGACTGGCGCCGCTTTCTCCAGCGCTTCCAGACCCTGACGGACCTGGGCAGCGAGGGACTCGCGCGCGTGCTTGGGGCATGAGATCGGTCAGACGGTGACCGCCTCCGGCACACGAACACGGTCGTCGGGCGCCCATAGTTTCGCGCGCAACGCCACAATCTGGTCGGTCATTTCGACGAGCGCGACCGCCTGGCCTTCGACGGCGGCCATGGCCCCGACGTCCTCGCTCTGACCTCCATGGCGAGCGTCTTTCGTTGCACGAAGGACCTCTACGACTTCGCGATGAAGCTCCTCGCCGGCGCTCACGACCCAGCCATCGAGTTTCTGCACGAACTGCTCGATCAGCTCATCGAGCTTCGGCGCGACCTTCTTTGCCGTCTCGCGGATCACCTCAGGCGCGAGCGCGTTCGACCGTTTTCGCAGCTCTTCGTGAATTTTACCGCGGGCGAACATGGCAAAGATCGCGGGCCCCGCGATGGCAAGAAGGCCTCCTGCCATCAGGTTGACGGCCATGAGCGCGACGCCTCCGAACATCAGCGCGACGACACCGACGTCGTATTTGATCGTATCCACCTGTACGTCGAGCCGCTGGACGTCGCCGCCCATCACGGCCGAAACACGCTGCGCGCTCCCGTGTGCGTCGTCGCGCACGAGCGCCACGGTTTTCTCGGCGAGCTGCTCGAGCTGGATCGCAATCTCCCTTGTCTCCTCTTCCGCCCACTGTTTGAACGCGTCCTCGAGGAATGCCGGAAGGTATTGCCTGAGGTCTTGCGCCTTGGCTGACTCGATGACATTGGGAAGCTGTCGGCAAACGTCGTCGACGAAGCGCTCGAGGTCCTTGCGTGCTCCCGTCTTGATCGCGCTCGCGTCCTCGCGGATCTGCATGCGCCGCTGTTCGATCGTCCCTGCCTGTCCAGCGAGGTCTCTCTCGATGGCCACGATGCGCCGATCGATCTCCTCGGTCTTCATCAAGATGCTGCGCCGCCGCGCATCGATGCCCTTGGACAGAAGTTGAGCCACTCCAAGTCCCTCGCCGAGAGCATTGTCGAGCAGGATGCGGCCCCGCTGTTCGGCGAGGAAGCGGGTCAGGTACGCGAGCAGTTCTGGCAGGCCGCTCGTGTCGCGGTTCCCCGCGAGCGCGGCCTCCGCGGCGACGGCGAAAACCACGGGGTCTTTGACGAGCGTCGATAGATGGTTTTTCGCGTAGGCGAGCGCCTCACGCCGTTCGTCGGATGACAGCAGATCCCACTTTGTAATGACGAAGACGATCTTGTCCCGCGACGCCTTGAGGAGCTTGTCGTTCAAAAAAACCCGTTCGCTCTCCTTGAGGATCTGCCCCGCATCGAGCAGGAAAAGCACCGCATCGGCGCGAGGGATGTAGCTGTATGTGATGTCCGCTCGCTGCAACGAGAGATCGTTCACACCCGGCGTATCCACGAGCAGGATGCGTTCTCGGAGTAGCGGAGCGGGATAACCGATGTCCATGTAGTCCACGTCGTCCGTGGTCGCTCCGCCTCCGACGGCAAAGCGTTTGGCCTCGTCGAACGGGATGGCGCGCCGCTCACGACCGCGAGAGACGACGAACGCTTCGGGCCTGTCCGCCCAGCGAATGTGGTGGATTGCGGCCGTCGTTGGTGTCACTCCCACGGGAAGAACGGGCTCGCCGAGGAGCGCGTTGACGAACGTCGTCTTGCCGTGGTTGAACTCGCCGACGACGACCAGGTGGAACCGATCCTCCTCGAGTTTGTGCACGAGTTCGCGATTGACCCGGTCGCGCAAGCTATGCGTTCCCAGCGCTTCAGCGATGTTGCCGAGGCCGAGCATCGCCTTCACGACCCGGTCACGTCGCTCGAAGAATGCGTCGAGCGCCGGTCGAGTTGCGTCGTCCATGACCATCAGCCTTCCCCCTTGAGGAGGCTCGCAACGCGGCTGTCGACTTCACCCATCGTCAATCCTGTCGCAGGCTGCGCCTGTCCCGGCTGCGCGATGGCATTTTGGAAGAGCTTGCTTTCGCCGAAAACCCGCATGGCGAGAACGCGCTTCGGTAGCCAAGGA
>JALYHX010000938.1 GCA_030776305.1 Myxococcota bacterium | reverse complement strand
CCGGTGGACGATCCCCCGGTCGTGCGCGGCTCCGATGGCGGAGAGGATCTGAATGAGGATGGTCATCAGGTCGTACAGCGGAAGCTTCTGCTCTTCAGCAATGCGGCGGGCGAGCGTGGCCCCAACGAGTCGCTCCATCACCAGATAGGGGCTACCGTCATCGAGGATGTCGAGGTCATAAACCTCGCACACGTTCGGGTGAGCGATGCATCCGGCGGCGCGCGCTTCGCGGTAGAAGCGCTGGACCGCCTCTCGTTTCTTTGCCTGCTCGGGGTGCAGAACTTTGACGGCCACCGAGCGACCCATCGTGAGATGCTCTGCCTCGAATACCGTCGCCGTGCCGCCTCCGCCGAGAACACGGAGAATGGCGTACCGCCGCCCCACGGTCGTCCCCACCAAGTCGCGTCGGAGCACCGTTTTCTTGAGCGCGGGGATCGGCGCGAACCTGGGCGGGAGCGACGCGCGAACGTTGAAAGGCGCCTCCGCCGCTCGCGGCCCCGTTGGGGTCTTGCCCGACGATGGGCAGGTCGGTTGGAGCGCGTCGTGCGGGAGGCTGCAATGGGGGCACCGTATGAAGCGTTGGCTCATGATGTTCAGCGCCGCTCCAAAGCAACGAGCGCGCCTTGCCCAGAGCTCGCGCGTTTTCAGCCGGCTGCTCGGTGTTGGACACATTCGATCGCCGGACGCGGACCTGTCGCGGGACATGCCGAGACCGTCCTGGACGGCACTGCACTGACTTGCCTCCGTTGCGAACAGCCCAACCACGTGTGGCACCGGGCGTGCTCCTTCGATCGCTGCAGGGAAGTGGAATGAATCGGTTGCGCGTCGACTCGGTGGATCCCGTCCTGCTGGGGGCCTCGGGGCTCGTCGCCGGCGGTCTGTGGCTCGTGGCTCGACACGAAGTGGTTGTGGCGACAGTCGTCGTCCTCGTGCTGGCCGTGATCGCGCGCCGGACGACCCTACGGGGCGCGTTGGTGGCCACGATCGCCATCGGCGTCGGCGCGCTGCGGGCGCGTTCGGCCGTCTCTCACGACGAGACACGCCGTGCGAAGGCAGACGCGGCGCTCCCGTCGCCAGTCCGGTGCAGCGCCCATGCCCGTGTCGATTCGTCGCCGGTGCGCGTGCGAGACATACTGAGGTGGGACGCCGAGCTCAGTCGCGTGTCCTGCGCCGACATGCAAATCGCATGGGAGGGACGCGCGACGCTCTATGGTGGTCCGGACGACCTCGCGCACGGAGACGAGGTGGACATTGTGGCGACGATTGCGCCGCCGCAGCGCTTCTGGAATGCGTCGAGCGGAGACCCGCGCCCCACCCAGGCACGCCGCGGAATCCTGCGGTCAGGGGGTACTCTCGATGTCCGCGTGACGCGCCGGGGGTCGGGCGTCCTCGCGTGGATCGACCGGGTGCGCGCGCGGGTGCGCGCACGCATCGAGGCCACCTTTAATGCAGACCTTGCGCCGATGGCCCGAGCTCTCGTCCTTGGCGAGAGCGACCTGACGCCCGACGACGACCAGGCCTTTCGTGCGAGTGGACTGTCCCACCTGCTCGCCGTGTCTGGCATGCACCTGGTCCTCGTCCTGGCGGTCGCCGTGCGCGCCCTCGAAGGGATCCTCTCGCGTATCGAATGCGTCGCGGGGAGTGTCGACGTGGGCCGCATCGCCGCGGCGATCGGGGTCCCCGTGACATGGATTTATGCGGAGTTCGCGGGCGCAGGGGGATCGACCGTCCGCGCAGCGTGGATGATGACCGCGTCCCTTGGCGCGCGGGCCCTTGGGCGGCGAACCGATCCAACCCGCGCGTTCGCAATCTCCCTCGGCGTTATGGCCCTCGCCGATTCGCTCATCGCGTTCGACCTGTCGTTCGCCCTGTCGGCGGGGGCGACGGCTGGATTGATCGCCTTTGCAGAACCCATGACGCAATGGCTCGCATCGCGCGTCCCGAAAGTCTGCGCTCCCGTTGCCGCCGCCACGGCGACGACGATCGCGGCATCGATCCCGTGCGTCCCGATCCTCGCTCGCTTCGCGCCCACGGTCCCGATCGGCGGCGTGATTGCCAATCTGGTTGCAGTGCCGCTCGGCGAGGGAGCCGCGCTGCCTCTCTGTCTCGTACACGCAGTCCTTTATGGTTGGCCCGCAGCCGAACGGGGCTGCGCGGTCGTGGCGTCGGGTGCCCTCATCGCCGTGCGACTCGTCGCGCGGGGCTTCGCTACCCCTGCCCTCACGACGGAGGCGCCACCACCAACCTCGTGGCAGCTCGCGGTGCTCGCAGCCATGCTCGCAGCGATCTTCCTTCGTGTGCGAGGTCGAACGGCGGTGATCGCGGCATCGGCCGCGATGCTGCTCGTACTGGAAGTGTGTGCGCGCCGTTCGGGCGCACCCCGAGGCATGCTTCGCGCCACGTTCATCGACGTCGGGCAAGGCGACGCGGCGCTCGTTGATCTGCCAAGCGGAGAAGCGCTCGTCATCGACGGTGGAGGACTCGTGGGC
>JALYHX010000937.1 GCA_030776305.1 Myxococcota bacterium | reverse complement strand
GGCCACGCCGGGCGGAGCCGCTGCGAATTCCGGGCATTCGAAATCGTCGGGCTGTTCACTGTGCGTCGGGCGCTCGTCGCGGGACCGCAACGTGATCGGTCTGCTCTTGGTCTTGGGTCTTTGCGTTTGGCGGCGAGGGATTCGTCGACGGAACGGCTAAGAACATATCAATTCCGTAGGCCACCTCATTTCCGCTCTACGGACGTCTCTGCGGCGAGACCATCGACGAGTCGTGACGCACTACCCGAACTAGTTCTGTAGCGCCCCTCGAATGATCCACGCGCGAACCTTGCTCGTGAAGTCCGGCAGCCCTCCCCCGCCAAGGGGCATCGAAGCGCCACACGGCTGGAGCGGCTGGGGCTCTCCGGAGGCGTTCTTTACAATCGGGTCCACACTCACCGCGATACAGTTCGGCCGCACACCGCCGGCGCTCCCTTCGAGTTTGTAAAGAAGATAGCTCCTGAGAGGGTCGCCTTGGGTGACGTACGGCATCGTCGGGTCTTCTTGACTATTGTTCATCAGCGACGCGAACACGATCGGGCCGGAATCGCTCACCGTGCAGTTCGGGTTCGTCGACTTGCAGCCGAGAAATACGAGCTGCACCTTTGGATCGTTGACCATATTTTGGTGGCAGCTGCTACTGAGGCCGCAGGATGCCTCGAATATCGGCAATAGATCTCTCTGAAACGAAACCGATGTTTCGCCATCTGCCCCGGCATCTCCCGAAGTCTGCCTAGGGCCCGAACCGGCACAGGCCGAGCCCAGTGCGACCGTCGCCGCGAGGACGCAACCAACCGGTATCAGTCGACGCCGCTCAGCCAACGAACCGAATGCGGACCGACGCTCAGAGCGTTTGCGCGGAACGATCACGCTCATATGCGGTAAGCATGACGCACGATCTACGCCAGGCACAAGACCAAGACTCACTCGGGCTCGGACCCCCGATCCTTCAATGGGCGGGCAAAGCCATACTCCGTGAGACGCGCAACGAGCGTCCGGCGCGAAACGCGGAGCAGCTTTGCCGCCCGCGTCTGGTTTCCTCCGCAGCGCTCCATCGCCTCGGCGATGCGACGCCGCTCGAGCAGCCGGGCCGCGCGACGCGCGTCTTCGTGCATGCCGAGGCTGGGGACGGGGTTCGCGCCGGTGCTCGTCGGTGGTTCGGTGGGGCAGGTGCGATCGGCGGGAACGGCGGCGGCTCCTGCGAGAGCCAGATGCTGCACGTCGATGCTCGTTCCGGAGCAAAGTGTCACCGCCCGTTCGATGGCATTCTTCAGCTCGCGCACATTTCCCGGCCACGAATGGCCTTCGAGAAGCACGAGAGCCCCGTCGGTCAATACACGCTCGGGACCCCCCGCCCGTCGGCATGCGTCGCGGACAAATTCGCGCGCAAGGGGCCCAATCTCGGACTGGCGCTCGCGTAGCGGCGGAATCGTGAGGGCAATGCCGTTGAGCCGGAAGTAGAGATCCTGGCGAAACGCTCCCGCAGCCACCCGGCCGGCGAGATCTCCATTGGTGGCGCAAATGATGCGCACGTCGATGCGGCGCGGACGCAATCCGCCGACGCGAGTGATCTCCCGATTCTCCAGCACGCGCAACAATTTGACTTGCATCGGCAATGGCAGGTCGGCGATTTCGTCGAGGAATAGCGTCCCGCCATCGGCACTCTCGAACAAGCCCGTCTTGGCTTGCAGCGCGCCCGTGAACGCGCCACGCTCGTGCCCAAAAAGCTCGCTCTCGAGCAATGCGTCCGGTACGGCACCGCAATTGAGGCAGACGTACGCCGAGGTCGCGCGTCGAGAACGCTGGTGGATGGCGTGCGCGAAGACATCCTTGCCGGTACCGGTTTCGCCGAGCAAGACCACCGACAGGTCACCTTTCGCGACCAAATCTACGATTCGATATAGTTCGCGCATCGCATCGTCGGCAATGACTACTGCCGGGGCCGCGGCGCCACCCGACGGTCGCGCCGACCGGGCGGGTCCGTGCGGAATGGCGTCGAGCGCCCCATGCACGACCAGCACCGCAGCGCCCATCCCCATGACGCGACCGCGCTCGACGGCGACGCGGGTTCGTTCGGCGATGCGCTGCCCGGCCACGGTCGTTCCATTGGTGCTTCCGAGATCCTCGACTTCGACTTGGAAACCCCCGTGTACGATGGCGTGTACGCGCGAGACCGAACTGTGATCGATCGTGATGTCGCAGCCGGCCGACCTTCCAACGGTCAGTCGACCGGTCTCAGGCAACTCCTTGGCCATCATCCCGCCCGGCCACATGGCCACGAGCTGCGGATGGGGGGGTGCCGGCAAGGCGTGCTTCTGCGTACCGGTGAGCTCGTCTGCGCGCGGTCGCATTGTTCTCGATGGCGTCGATGGCCTGCTTGCCTCGCGACGGTGCGAAGGGCTGCAGGGTGATCGTCCCACGGCCGACCGGCGGCCGCAAGGTGGCGTGTGCCGTTGAGTCGCCGTCTGAAACGCCTTTCGCTCTCACCCTTGCTCTCGCTGCTCTCGCTGCTCTCGCTGCCCCCACTGCTCGTAGACCCCGGGTCTTTTGCGTGCTGCCACCTCGATCGCGTGCGCGAGGCGAAGCCGCCACGGCACACGCGCGTCGGCTCCTGCGCTGGGGAACAGGGCCTCGCAGCAACCCTCGAATATGCGACGCATCGGTGGATCGGTTGGCCAACGCGGAAACTCGGTGCGGATCCTTTCGTCAATGTCCTCCTGCTTGCGAAAGGCGATGCCCAGAAGCGTCCGCGGGTCGACTCCTAAAGCCAGCAAGTCGCTCTCGATTGTCTTGAGGCTTAGGAGCGTGGTGGTCAAAAGGTCGAGTCGAAATAGCGTCAGCTCGATGGCCTTTGCGATCGACAGATCGCTCATCAGCTGCGGGACCAGCTGCACGCCCAAGCCCACGTGTCGCGCTTCGTCGCGTTCGTAGTACCCCATGAGCTCCGTCAGAACCGGCTCGACCTCGAGCTCCCTGATCCGTTGAAAAACGACCATGGCAATCGTCTCGACCGTCAGCTGCATTCCCACGATCTTTTTCAACAAGTCATCGGTCTCCAGAGTTTTTCGCAGCACCCGGCGCGCCCAGAATTCCATTTTGGCCGGCTTCTCGCCGAGCGCTTCGAGGTAGTCGTGCATCACGTAAAAATGGCGGGCCTCGTCGTGAACCTGACTCGCGGCAGCCAGCTTCGCCTCGAGCGGCACGAGGCGATCGGCAAGCTGTGCGCTGATCTTCCAGGCCGCGAGCTCGCCCCATAGAATGATGGCGAAGACACGTGCCAGCGCATGGCGCTTCTCGGTAGGCAGCGTCGGCCGGCCGTGCTTGTCGATGAGCTGCGCGAGCACTTCGCGGCCATTCCAAATCTTCGTTTGCCCCGCATGGTAAATGTTCTCCATGCGTCGAGCGCGCCGCGCCTCGATGTCGGAATGGGCGACGTCGAACATATCGAACGGGATGCGGTGATCGCGACGACGCACGGCGTTTACACCCATGCCATGCATTCTAGGGGCCGACGTTGCGGCCTCGCCGGGGCCGGCGGTGCCAGACTCAAAACGTCTTCTCCACGTTCACGTCGATCACCCCTACCCATTGCGTGTACTGGCCTCCGCCGTCTTGTTGGTGCGTCGGTTGCTGGGCATTGGCCAGTTGACTCCGGCCCGAGTTGTCACGATTCACCGATTGCAGGTGCGTGTACGAGACGGCGACGTGAACGAAGTTCGCAACGAAGAGCCGGCCGCCCATCGCTGCCTCGATCGTGTCGGCATCCATGAACGTGGGCTCCAACGTTGCGTCTGGGGTCGCCGCGGTCTCGAAGCCAGCTCCGCCGAAGAGCTCCATCTCCGACGTTGGCCAATAGCTCGCGCCCACGTGTCCGTGAATAGTGTCATTCCAGTACCGTCGGAGGTTCAGGAGGACGAGTTTGCCGGGAACCGCGGAGCCATCCGGCAAGACCGCACAGGTGAACTTCTCGTCGCTGAGACACTGGGTCCGCAACACGCTCCACCGGGTGAAGTCGACGGCCAGTCGAAACTCGATGTCCGGGCGCGGGCGCCAACGCATTCCCGCACGGGCGATGTCCGGCAACGATTGCACAAACGCAACGTTGCGGGTCGAGTTCGCCGGTGGCATCGAGTACGGGCTCGAGAGCTTGAGTGTTCCGGTGAGTCGTTGAGGGCCGACACCGGGCTGCGATTGATACGAGGCCGCGAGCCATAGCCGACCCGGGACTACCTCGAGCATCGCCCCCAGTCCAAAGGCCCCGTTGGTACCAGAGACGTCGAGCTGTGCGCGGCCTTCTTGGGCCGTGTCTGGATCGCCGAACGGGGGAACGATGGCTCGCAAGAGCGACACGGACGTAAAGACGAGATTCCCCGCCGCCCCGACGCTCAACGGGCCGATCCGGTAGGCGGCACCCAGCGTGGCATACGCGTAGACTTGCTGTCCGTGGATGATATGCCACCGCTGAATGCCATCGGCCGCGAGATAGAATCTCGAGCCGCCGAATACTCCATTCGCGTCCCAGCTTTCTCGTCCCCCGAAC
>JALYHX010000936.1 GCA_030776305.1 Myxococcota bacterium | reverse complement strand
CCCGAGCCGGACATCATCGAGGTCCCGAGCGCGCCTCCGGAGGTGCTGCCCCTCCTGACTGTGATCCCGCTGCAGCTTCTCGCCTACTGCATGGCGGACTTGAAAGGAACTGACGTCGATCAGCCGCGCAATCTGGCGAAGACCGTCACCGTGGAATAGCGGGCGGCGCTGCGCTTCCCGGCCCGCAAAGCCACAAAAAGGCTCTAGCCCGAAGTGTCCGCGCGGAGGTACGCGAACAATCCGGGCTAGAAGTCCGCCGGGCGTCGAACGGCGGGAACGTTACATCTGCTTTTGGTAGATGTACCTCGTGTATCCGCCCATGTTCACGGGGCGCGAGAAGGTGCCCACTCCTGAACGCCGCTGATCGTGCGCGTCGCCCATTGCGAAGAGTGAGCGGCGTCAGCAATGACGTTGTTTCCATCGATTTGGAGGGGGGTTGGCCTGGGTACACTCGGGGCCCATTTGATTCGAGAAGGGACAGGGCTCGAAGTACGGCGCCGGGTCGATGACCAGCGACGCGCTGCAGTGGTTGTTTGCCGGGCAATCTTGCGCGACGCCTTGGTACCACGCCGCGCAAACCGACGGCACGACTACAGCTCATTACTACCGCATCTAGGGCGCTTTGGACGTAAGCTCGATGATTCGAATGGCTCGTTCGACGGGGTTCTGGACGTTCTTTGCGATCGCAGGAGTCGCCGCCCTGTGCCGGTGTTCTCTCGTCTTCGATCCCAGCGAGTTGGGGCGCGGCGCGCCCGGCGCGCGAGATGCCGGGGCCGAAGCCGCAGTCGTCGATGCGACGGGCGATGGCGAGACGGGCCCGGTGGAATTGGATGCCTCGAGCGACGGTGGCGGCGGCAGCGATGCCGTCGATGCCGGAGCGGACGATGGGCCCAGCGTCGATGCGGCGGTCGACGCTCGAGCCGATGGGGCCAACGTCGACGCACGCGTCGATGCGGCGGGCGCCGACGCGGCCGCCAACGCCGTTGCCGACGCGGCGACCCCCGACGCCACTGCCGACGCCACTGCCGACGCCGCCACCTTCGATGCTGCCCCCGATGCAGGGAGCATCGCGGTCGGGCTGGTGGCCTTCTATCCCTTCGACGAAGCGAGCGGCACGACATCGGCCGACATTTCCGGCAACGGCCACACGGCCACGATGAGTGGAGCCACGTTTGCGGCGGGCGTGCGGGGAAACGCCGCCGCCATGAACGGCAACGGTCAGTACGTGAGTCTCCCCAACGACATTCTAAACGGCTTGACGTCGGTCTCCGTCTGCGCGTGGGTCAACTTCAATGCTTTGTTGACGTATTCCCGAATCTTCGACTTCGGCACGGGCCAAAACGTCTACATGTTCCTCACGCCGGGCGTGCGATTCGCGATCACGGTCGGTGGCCGGCCCGGTGAGCAGCGGGTCGATGCACCCGTGCTCGCAACGAACAGCTGGCAGCACGTCGCGGTCACGATGGCAGGAACCACAAGCACCATCTACGTCAATGGAGTTGTCGCCGCGCAGGGGACCACGACCCTGAACCCGGCCAGCTTGACAACCACCACACAGAACTGGCTCGGCAGGGGGGAGTATGCCAGCGATCCCTACCAGAATGGACGTATCGACCAGGTTCGGATTTACAGCCGCGCATTGAGCGCGGCGGAGATCCAGCAGCTATTTCAACTGCAGCTGTGAGAGCATGAAAACGTTCGTTGGAGGACGAACGACGCCGCGATCAGAGCCCGTGTTTGCGCATGAGCCGATACATGTACGTCCGATCGATCCCTGCCTCTTTGGCGGCCGCGGCGACGTTGTTCTGATGGCGCTCCAGAAGGGAGCGCAGAAACTGCTGCTCTCCATGACCGATCCATTGCTCTCGGAAGGACCGGAAAGGCTGCGCAAAGGACGGCGCCTCCGGCTGGACCGCGGGCGCGGCTTGCGGCGCCGGTGTCCCGCGCGCAAGCAATAGCTCCGATGGACGCGAGATCACAGCCGTGATCGGCTCGCGTTGATCGGGTTGATCCATCGAGAGACTCAGCGCCTCGGTCGGCCCAATCGCGCGCGCGCGCTCCGCGAAATTGCGTAGCTCGCGCACGTTGCCGCGCCATGGCCGGCTCTCGAGTGCCCGAAGCACGGTGGGCGTCAGCCAGTCCTGCGGCCCTCCGCTGAAATGGTTGAGTAGAAGTTCGATGTCCTCGGCGCGTTCGCGCAGCGCAGGAACGCGCACAGGAAGCACGGCCAAACGGAAATAGAGGTCCTCTCGAAATTCTCCCCGATTGACCATCGAAAGAAGGTCTCGGTGCGTGGCCGTCAGAAATCGGACGTTGACGCTTCGGTGCTTGGACTCTCCAACACGCCGAACGGTGGACGACTCGAGCACACGCAGCAGCTTGGGTTGCATTCCGATCGGTAGCTCGCCGATCTCGTCGAGGAAGACGGTTCCACCGTCCGCCGTCTCTATCGCACCGGCGCGGCTGTTGTGCGCCCCGGTGAACGCGCCCTTTGCGTGTCCGAAGAGTTCGGCTTCCATCAAACTCTCGGAAAGAGTCGCACAATCGACGACGACGAATGGGCCTGTCCCTCGCATCGAGGCCTGATGGATGGCTCGCGCAACGAGCTCCTTTCCGGTGCCCGTCTCCCCGGCGATCATGATCGAAACCTCGAGGGGACCCAGTCGTGCGAGCGTCGCGAAAAGCTCGCGCATCACCTGACTTCTTCCCACCAGCGGTCCAAACCGTTCAGAAGGCCAGCTTTCGACGGGCTTGTGTTTTGCGTCTGCGTAATTGACGAAGATGTCCGTCGCGCCGACGCGGATCGTGAATCCGTGCAAAACACACGCGGACTCCACGGGGACGCCTTCGACGAGCGTTCCGTTGCGGCTATTCAAATCCCGAAGCCAAATGCCTTCATCGCGTGGCTCGAGCTCGGCGTGGACGCGAGACACGGCCTGGTCGGCGATGATCACGTCGCAATGCGGCGCTGAACCAAGTACGCAACGGCCCTCGATATTCGCCGTTTGTGGACCCGAGTCGTCCGTCCACTCGAGGCGCGGCACGGACCGCGTCGCTGTGGACGCCACCGGCTCCATGGCATTCGGATATCCGGTCGTGGAGATTCCGCCTCCTTGCATCGTACTCCCGTGTCAGAAGGGCACCGCGAGAACGACTCTCTGCGGGGAGACGGCGACCGAAGGAGATCTGGCCGCGTGGTCCGTTCCAAATGAAAGATAGAGCGAGATGCCCCCCGCGACCACCGCCAACCCGGTCAAGACGTCCGCGGTGGCCGCGGCCGTATTGACGCGACTCGCCATACTCTCGCGCTGGGCGAGGTCCGATCCAGGTTCATTCTGGAGCTGACTCAAGCGGGATCGTCCATCGAGCATGACCGCGCCGCTCACGATAGCGCCCGCGGCGAGAGCGCCCGTTGCGACGAATCCGGGCCAGAAGAGGGTGTGTACCCGCGCAGGAGTCTCGGGGTGCGATTGGAGCAGCGCAACGAGTTCGATGCGCACGGTCGCTCGGTCCGCGCCCGCAAGCGTGACGGTTCGGTTGGCTGCCTGATAGCCGGGGGCGGTTGCTCGCAGCGAATGCTCGCCGGCGTCAATCACCATCGGCCCTTGCACGCGTGATGCGTCGAGCGGCTTGCCGTCCAGGGTCAGCTCCGCGCCGGGCACGTTGGTGGAGATTTCGACGATGGCCGTTCGAAGTTTCAGGCCGACCAGCGTCTTTGTAACCTCGTCCCGACGGGCCGGGGCGATCGCGTCGCCGCCATCGTGCAAATAGGCCTCGAACGTCCGCGCCGCGTCTGCGTACCGACCCAGTTGAATGTCGACCAGGGCAATATTGTAAAGCGCTCGGTAATTGGGGGCGAGTTGATAGGCTCGTTCGAATTCGACCAGCGCGAGGGTGTAGTCGCCCTCGTCGAAGAGCCCGAGGCCCCGCTTGAAGTGATTCGAGGCTTCCTCGCCCGCGGGCTCGCTTCCGGCGGGAGTCGACGTACCGGAGGCGCCACCACCATCCGCTCGCGGAGATGCGCCTGCGTTCGTGGCGCCAAGGGTCAGGATGAGGACAGAGATGACGGATGCGAGACCCGCGGGCGACCGTCTCCATCCCCGCCGGGGATTGGTCGCCCCGTCGTCGCTGCTGAACCCAATTCTCACCATGATTTCCGCCTCCCGATGGCAGCGACCGTCAAGGCGAACGCAATGGCGAGCATTCCGGACGGCCCGCGCCACTCTTGCCCATTTTATTCCTCGTGAAGTTGGAGGGTCCAAGCGGCGCGCGCGCCGGGGACTACAAATTCACTTCGTCGAGCGTGTTGCGGCCAACTACCTGCACTGCCAGCGCTTGCGAGCACGCATGGCTAACCGAGGACCAAGCAAAAAAGAGAGATGACCCCAGCCAGAAAATCAGAATACGCCGCGACAGATGCAACGGCAACAACCTATGCAAAGTTAACGCGCAAAGGCTATTCGCTGGAGGCGCATCATCCCACTCGCACGTTCTCTGTCCCGCCCCGACGCACACGCACGCGCGTATGTGCGCAGCGCGTTTTTCTGGCCATCGGATATGCACTACGTGCTTCCCCCTCGTTTCCCCTTTTTCCCGCGTGCGCGCGGCAAGCATCAGACGCCGCGTGTCGCCGCGCGATTTGATGTCCACCTTTGCGTTGCAGGGGCTCGTGCCGTTATATGTTAAGGAAGAGAGATCGGAAGTCGGATGGGACACGGCTTGCCGCAAAACGAAGACAAGGGGGCGACCAATCTCGCTGGAAGGTACCGGCTCATCGCGGAGCTGGGTCAGGGCGGGATGGCCACCGTGTATCTGGCGGTGGCGATGGGGACGTCCGGATTTCGCAAGCTCGCGGTCGTCAAATTGCTACGTCCCGAGATTGCCGTCGACGACGAGTTCGTTCAGATGTTCCTCGACGAGGCGCGCCTCAGCGCTCGCCTCAACCATCCCAACATCGTCCACACTTACGACGTTGGCGTCGACGAAGTCGGGCACCTCATCGCGATGGAATATCTCGACGGGGTGTCCCTTCACGCAGCGACTTCGAAGCTCGCCAAGAACGGGGGGCCACTCACGTTCCCGATGCAGGCGAAGATCCTTCTCGAAGTCATCGAGGGGCTGCGATACGCCCACGAGCTCAAGGACTACGACGGCCGATCGCTCGAGATCGTTCATCGCGACGTCACACCGCACAACATCTTCATCACGTTCGATGGGCAAGTGAAGTTGCTCGATTTCGGGATCGCCAAAGCTGCCACGTCGTCGGTCCGGACAGCCACCGGGGTCATCAAGGGCAAACTCACCTACATGGCGCCCGAACAGGCGAGAGGCGAGCCCGTCGATGCGCGCGCCGACCTCTACGCGGTGGGGGTCATGCTCTGGGAGGCCGTCACCGGACGGCGACGTTGGCCGACGGGCCTCAGTCAGCCGGCGCTCTTTACCCGACTCGCCGCTGGCGAGCCGCCCGAGAGCCCGAATGCGGCGTCCTTCGGGTACCCGGCGGGAATCGATGACGTCATTCTGCGTTCGCTCGCCACCAAACCAGAGGGCCGCTTTCAGACTGCAGTGGAGCTTCGCGACGCGCTCGAGCCGCTCCTGCGCGACCTTCCGCAGGTGTCGATGCGCGACCTCGGCACGATGCTTTCGACTGCATTTGCCGAGGGTCGGAATCGCCTGCGGGACATCGTAGAGGAGCAGTTTCGCGCCATCGACGCCGGGGGACATCCGTCGCAACCGCATATGTTGCCGGCCGTCAGTCCTCCCGGCCTCATCACGACCTCCCAGTCGATCGACCTTCCTTTCCCCGTGCCCGACAGTGGAGGCGAGTCACTGTCTCGCCGGTTGACCGCTGCCGCACTCGTCCGCAGCGCCGTCGCGCCGTCCCGGTTGCGATCCCGTTTCGCGATCGTCGTTGCGGCGATTGCGATGAGCACGACTGCACTCGTTGTGGCGCTCGCGTTTCATCGGATGCAGTCCTCCGGTGGCGGCGTGGGAACGGGCACCTCCCCGATGACGCACGAGTCTGTCGGCTCGAGTCTGCCTGTGCCGAGCTTGGTCACAGATGTGACGCCGGACGCTCGAGTTCGTGCAGAAACTCAGGGCGGTGAGACAGCGCAGTCTGCCGAAGCGCGTCGCGTCGACGGAGGGCGAACCAATCCACTTTGGGTTCCGACGATGGCGCATGGCACCATTCGGCCTGCGCCCGTCTCACGCGATGCGCCGATCGCTTCTATCCCCGCCCCGCCTGCACCCACAACGACCGCGGCAGCCGAAAGTCCCAGCAGCGGCACTCTGACGCGAACACCGACGGGGCGACCGAAGGTCCAGCTCGAACGCGACAATCCCTGGCCGTAGCGATCCCATTGCCCTCCAGGGTGGTCCCGCGCTGGCTGCACGAGCTGGCATTGATCCTGGGCAGGGCGCGCGCCCTCTTTGCGATGGCCCGTCACGTCGCCCCGGCCTGACCACCCGACGGAATCTTCCGGCTCATTTGCGGCATTGACCCACTGGGCAGGTCAAGCGCCAAACCCTATGAACATCGAGGACAAGGACTTCCGTGCTACGGCGCCTCGCGTGTGCGGTGAGCTTGCAGCCACAGGCTCGAGCACGCTAGCGTCGCGGCCCCACAAGCGCGCCCCCCTGCCCCCAAACGCCCTGTTCGAACCAAATGGCGAACAAAACCGTCCACCTGCCGATGGCCCACGTCGGGGAAACGCTACGCAAAGACGCGTGGTGGGTCGGCCCCGCGGTCACCGTCTTCCTTCTCTCGAGCTTCGTCGTCTACGCCACATGGCGCACGTTCGAAGGGTCCGCCTACGAATACGAGGCGTATCTGTCGCCCTTCTACTCGCCGCTCTTCGAAGTCGGGTGGGCCAAGGGAATGGGGCTTGGCTTCGTGACGCCAGCGATGCTCATTCTGCCTGGGCCACTGTCGTTTCGCCTCACCTGTTACTATTATCGCAAGGCTTATTACCGCGCATTCGCCTGGGATCCTCCGGCGTGCGCGGTCGGAGAGCGAGCAGCGCATCGATACAACGGCGAGACCAAGCTGCTTCTCTTCCAGAACCTGCACCGGTTCGCGCTCTACCTGGCGATCGTTGTCCTCGTTGTCCTGTGGAAGGACGCGATCCTCGCGATCGTCGGGTGGAAAGATGGGGTGCACGTCGGAGTGGGCACGCTGGTGATGTTCTTCAATGTCGTCCTGATCAGCGGCTACACCTTCGGGTGCCATAGCTTCCGCCATCTCATCGGTGGAGGAATCAACAGCTATTCGACCTCACAGCTCGGCGGTATGCGCCACGCCCTCTGGAAGATGGTCACCGTCCTCAACGAGCGGCACATGGCATTTGCGTGGGCCAGCTTGTTCTCGGTGGGGCTGACCGACTTCTACATCCGCATGGTGGCATCCGGACAGTTGACCGACCTGAGGCTCCTGTAATGGCGGCGGAGAGCAAATTCGAGACACACGAGCACGATGTGCTCGTCATCGGCGCCGGCGGCGCCGGCTTGCGCGCGGCGATCGAGGCCAGTGCCGGGGGAAAAAGCGTTGGGCTCGTGTGCAAGTCCCTCCTCGGCAAGGCGCACACCGTCATGGCCGAGGGGGGGGTCGCAGCGGCGCTCGGCTACGTCGAGCCGAAGGACAATTGGAAAGTTCATTTCCGCGACACGATGAAAGGGGGGCGCTACCTCAACCAGTGGAGGATGGCGCAGCTCCACGCGATGGAGGCGCCGGATCGGGTCAAGGAACTCGAAGCGTGGGGTGCGCTCTTCGACCGCACGCCCGACGGACGCATCCTTCAGCGCAACTTTGGCGGACACAAGTACCCACGACTCGCGCATGTCGGTGACCGGACGGGTCTCGAGATGATACGCACGCTCCAGCAGCACGGCATCCACTGCGGGATGCAAGTGTACATGGAGTGCACGATCACGCGGCTACTCGTCGACGGCGACCATGTCCGCGGCGCATTCGGCTACTGGCGAGACAATGGCCGCTTCGTCGTGTTCCGGGCCAACGCCGTCATCCTCGCCACCGGGGGCATCGGACGGGCCTTTCGTATCAATTCGAACTCATGGGAATGCACGGGGGACGGGCAGGCGCTGGCATACCTCGCCGGCGCCGAGCTCATGGACATGGAGTTCATGCAATTTCATCCGACCGGGATGGTTTGGCCGCCGAGCGTGCGCGGGACGCTCATCACAGAGGGCGTGCGCGGCGAGGGAGGGACTCTGCGGAACAAGGACGGGAAGCGAATCATGTTCGACTACATTCCCGAGCTCTACGCCAATGAGACGGCGAACACGGCCGAGGAGGCCGACCGCTGGCTACGCGAGAGCACGTCGGGCGTCGCATCCAAAGCTCGTCGCACACCGGATCTCTTGCCGCGCGACATCGTTGCGCGCGCGATTTACAACGAGGTCAAGAACGGTCGCGGCTCTCCCCATGGTGGTGTTTTTCTTGATATTTCGTCTCGCCGAAGCGCCGTGGACATCAAACGCAAGCTGCCGGCGATGTATCACCAGTTCAAAGAGCTGGGTGATATCGACATCACCACGGAACCGATGGAGGTCGGACCGACGGCGCACTACGCGATGGGTGGGATACGCGTCGACCCGGAGACGCAGGAATCGCGCATCCACGGACTCTTCGCAGCGGGTGAATGCGCCGCGGGAATGCACGGCGCAAACCGACTCGGAGGCAATTCGCTGTCTGACCTCCTCGTCTTCGGGCGGATCGCCGGCCTGCATGCCGCGAAATATGCCACGACCCATCCTGCGGGCACGCTCGACCCGGCTGAAATCGAAGAGGCCTCGCGCGAAGCGCTTCTCCCGTTCGAAAGGGCGGAGGGTCCGAATCCATTTTTGCTTCATGAAGATCTCAAAGACAAGATGGGGACGTTCGTCGGTATCATTCGAAATGAAGACGACCTGAAGAAGGGCCTCGTGCACATCGAGCGTCTGAGGGAAGCGACGACGCGGGTCAAGGTCGACGGCAATCGCCACTACAACGCCGCATGGCATCAGGCTTTCGACATGCGCAACATGCTAGTCATCAGCGAGGCAATGGCGCGAGCGGCCCTTGCCCGAAGAGAGAGTCGCGGCGCCCACGCACGGGAAGACTTCCCGGAAATGGACGAAGAACACTTCGCCAAGGTCAACGTCGTGACACGGCGCGCTGGCAGCGGCATGGAAGTCAAGGAGGCAGGGCTCGTCGGTCCCCCTCCGGAAATCAAACAAGTGCTCCAGGAAGGATGACGCGATGACCGCAAGCTCAGGTCCCTCGGGCGCTTCGGGCGGACCCGGCATGCCTGCCCCTTCAGTCATTGTAAGTTCGTCGGCCCCTTCGGGCGCTCCAAGTTTGTCGACACCAAAGGGCCGAACCGTCACCCTCAAGGTGTTTCGGGGGGATTCGGACGGCGGCGCGCTCAAGTCTTACGACGTGGAAACGTACCCGGGGATGGTGGTCCTCGATGCGATTCACGACATCCAAGCAAAGCAGGAGCCCACGCTTGCGGTGCGCTGGAACTGCAAGGCTGGACGCTGCGGCTCGTGCGGCGCCGAGGTCAATGGCAAGCCGCGTCTGATGTGCATGACGCGGATGTCGCGCTTCGAGGAAGGCGAGCCGATTACGGTGACGCCGATGCGATCGTTCCCGATCATCAAGGATCTCGTGACCGACGTCTCCTTCAATTTCGAGATGGCAAAAAAAATTCCGCCGTTTCGGCCGCGCCCGCGGGATGCCGACGGGACGTGGCGGATGCAGCAGCGGGACATCGATCGTATTCAGGAGTTCCGAAAGTGCATCGAGTGCTTCCTTTGCCAGGACGTGTGTCACGTCATCCGTGATCACCAGAAGACGACGTTTGCTGGGCCGCGCTTCTTGATTCATCTCGCGACGCTCGACATGCACCCGCTCGACACGCTGGACCGCCGGGACCTCGTCAAGGACGAGTTCAAGATCGGATACTGCAACATCACCAAGTGCTGCACCGAAGTTTGCCCCGAGCACATCCAAATCACCGACAATGGAATCATTCCGCTGAAGGAGCGGGTGGCCGACGATCACTACGATCCGGTGCGGTGGCTATTGCGTAAGTTCGGTGGCGGGGGAAAAGAGAGGGCGAGGCTGCCCGTCATCCAGCCCGGCGTCGCGTCGGAGACGGTGGCAGCGAGTCCCGCGGCAAGGCGTAGCGATCCAAAATAACGGAGTATCAGGCGGCGATG
>JALYHX010000935.1 GCA_030776305.1 Myxococcota bacterium | reverse complement strand
ATCGCCATCAGCTCCACTCGCTCAACGTCCGGTCGCACGCGTTATGCGAAGTGGCTTCAGGGAAGAGCGCGCCGCGCGGCCCGATCTGCGCGGCAGCCCAAACGCCTGCACCATCGCTCGGCAGATCCGCATACGCTACATTAACACTCCCGCGCCGCGTGTCTGACCGCCAGTGCACACCATACCGCACGCGCCGCAGTTGTTGTTGCGAGGCACTCCCAAAGATCACAATGCGCATTCCCCTTCGCCTCGCCTGGGCGCTCCTCTGCGGAGGGACGCAAGTGGCCTGCCGCCCCGCGTCGGTCGCTCTGGGCACCGATCCCACGCCAATCCACGTCACAACGGCCCGCACGGCTGCTGCGGCAAGCAACCGCTTCGGATTCGACCTCTACGCCAAGCTGCGTATCACTTCCGAGGTGGACGACCACGCAAAGGTATTCTCTCAACAAGCCTCTGAAATCCCTGGGCATGTCCCGAGCTTTCTCACGCGCTGCCGACTTCTCAGGAATCGCGGGCATGTCCAGCCTGACTTGGTTCTACATCGACCAAGTCATCCAGAAATCGTTCGTCCAGTCGGACGAAAGCGGAACCGAAGCAGCCGCCGCGACCGCCGTCGTAATGCCGGAATTCATCAGCGCGGAAGAATCCCTTAACCCACCCCCCAAGCCCGTCGTGTTCCACGCTGACCATCCTTTCCTCTACGTCATCCGCGAACGGCAAACCGGCGCGATCCTCTTTCAAGGCCGCGTCGTCGATCCGCGCTGAGTCCAGCCGGCTCGAGCCGAGGCAAGCGTGTTGCCCCCCATTGGCTCGCACACGGTGCCCGCGACGAGGTCGACGTCGTTCTCGGCCGTCTCGCTCAGTGCGTTTGCCAGGCCGCGAAGGAAAGCTCGTCCGCGATCTTGTCCACCCACGCCGATATCAAAGTGGCTCCCGCGTGCGCGTATCGAAAGTCCATCCGGAGCAGGACTGAGCCGCCGATGCTGGCCTGCTGGAGGGCGGCCACAAACTTGCGTGCGTGCATCGGGTGCGCGCGCTCATCCGTCTCGGCGGCGGTGACAAGCACGGCCGGATAAGCCCGTCCTTGGACCACGCGGTGGTAGGGGGAGTACGCGAGCAGTGCTCGAAAGTCGTCTTCGCGATCCGGATTCCCGTACTCCGCCGTTCCCGCAGCGCCGAACCTCGCAAACCGAATCATGTCGGTGAGCGGCTCGCCAAGCAACGCCGCCGCCGCCACGTCGGGTCTCTCGGTGATCGTCGCCGCCACGAGCAGCCCTCCGTTGGAGGCCCCGCGGAGGACGAGGTGCTTGCGGCTGGTATAGCCGCGTTCGACGAGCGCATCGGCTGCGGCGAGGAAGTCGTCGAAGGCGTTCTGCTTGTTGTGCAGCATGCCGCTCTGGTGCCACGACTCGCCGTACTCGCCGCCGCCCCGAATGCACGCGATGGCATACGCCCCACCCCACTTGACCCAAGCGACGACGTCGGGCCGGTAGAGCGGGCGGTTGACCTCCCGGAACCCGCCGTAGCCCTCGAGGATCAGGGGAGTGCTGGGCGAGAGGGCGGCATCCTTCCTTCGAATGACGAACATGGGGACGCGAGCGCCCCCGGTGGATGCGACGAAGAGTCGCTCGGTCACGAAGTCCGCCGGCGCGAACGGCGCGCGCGTCTCGAACCAAGGCTGCGCGTCGCCCGTAGAGGCGGTGAACCGGTAGATGACCGGCGGGCTCGCGTACGATTGCACCGTGAAGTAGCCGACGTCGTCCACGTCACGTCCGACTGGCCTGAACACCGTCGACAGCGGTGGGCTCCGCAGCCTGGTCCGGGGTCGACCATCCAGCTCGCGGATCTCGACCTCCGTCGCCACATCGACCAGGTAGCTCAGCACGAGCTTGCCGCCGAGGATCGAGAACCCGAGCAGCGGCTCCGCGGGCCGCTCCGCAATGATCTCCCGAGCATCGGACTCGCGCGGCGACGCTGGATCCAACGAGACGATGCGCCCGTTGGGAGCGTTCTCCTCGGTGTAGACGAAAAGTCTATCTCGGTAAGCGATGGCGTTGGTCTTGGCTTCGCCGGCGATTTCGACGGGCCGAAACTCGTGCGTGGGCCCACGAAGGTCGCCGACGTAGACGCGAGAATTCGCCCAGCCGAACGACACCGTGACCGTCAACCAATGGCCGTCCTCTGAAAGTCCGCACGACTGGTCGGTCTCGTCTTTTACCGGCGCGAAGACGGTGGTGTCCGCCTTCGTCGGATCGCCAAGGCGATGCAACCGAATGCCGGCCCGGGACCAGCGCGTGGCAGCCTCGCCGTCCGCGGGGACGGCCGTGTAGTAGAAGCCCGAGCCGTCGGACAACCATTGTGGGCGTGGGTCTTCGCCGTCGGCGATGTCGTCCGCCGCGGCTACGGGGCGGGATGCGCCGTCCGCCACGACCACGACACGAATCCGTGCCGCATCGTGCCCGTTGGTCCTCAGTTGGTAAGCGATCTTCGTGCCGTCAGGCGAGACCCACCAATTGCCGAAGGTCAACGAACCGTCCTCGGACCACGCCTTCGGATCCAGAACCAGAACCTCTTTGCCGTCGGGTTCCGGCTGCATGAAAAGGCAGGGCAGGTCGTCCGTGGCACCGCGACGCGTGTAAAAGAGGCGCTTGCCCCTCGCGACGGGCGGCGAAACCTCGTCGGTCGCGCGCAGCTCACGCAGGGTCCGGCGAAACAGCTCGCGCAGCGGTAGTCGCGACAGGATGCCGCGGGCGAGTTCGTCCTGTGCCACCGACCACGCTCGGACGGAGGCATCGTCGGTCGGTTCCAACCACCGATATGGGTCCTCGACGCGAGAGCCGAAGCGGGTCTCGTTGGCCTCCGTGCGGGGTGTCCTCGGGTACCGTGGGGCGTCTACCGCCACCCGAGGCGAGGACGAGTGCACGGAGCTGCCGCTGCAGCCGATCGCGCCGAGGAGGCTCAACGCTGCGGGCGCGAAAGGGCGGCCGAGGCGCGCGATCCTTTGGCACGAAGAACCGACCATCGAGTCGCTACCGGCCGCCGCTGCGCTCATGCGTCTGCATAGAACGGGAAGGTCGCCTTCATGCACAAGGACGGCACGCCTTACTCAGCGCTCACCGCTCGGGTTCTACGAGTAGAGCTCCTTCGGAAAGGCGGGGCGCGATGTGTGAAGACGGGTGTAGTCGATCAGCCGAGGAAACGTCGCGAGCAGGTCGCCGCCGATGATCCGTTCGATGCGGGACCACCTGAGCGTGTACGCGAGCGTGACGTCCGCAAGCGTGAACGTGTCACCGACCGCATAGTCGCCGCGGAGTTGGTGTTCGAGCGTCGCCGCGAGAGCCTTGAAATCGTCGTGGGCCACCTCGACCTCGGCAGGAATGCGCATCTTCTCCGGATAGAGGAAGCGGTGCTTCATGCTGCGCCACAGCGGCTGCTCGAGGTCCGCCACTGCGAACGACATCCACTGGTTCACGAGCGCGCGTTCGGGAGAGCCCGGTTTCGGAAGGAGTCCCTTCTCCGGATGCTTCTCCGCGAGGTACGTACATATCGCCGACGACTCGCGCAGGCGAAAGCCGTCGTCCTCGAGGAGCGGGAGCTTGCCGAACGGGTTCTTTGCTAGAAAGTCCAGCGTTCGCGTCTCGCCCTTGAGTACACTGACGGGGACGGGCTCGAACGGAATATCGAGCTCGCGGAGCGTCCAATAGCACTTCACCCAGCGGGACGGGCCCGCGCCGTATAGCTTGATCATTGCGTCCTCCTCTCTCGTAGAGACCTATCTCCGCGCTTCGCCTCGAGCGGGCGGCGCCCCTGACCGCCCGACGAAGCGTCGAGCTTCATGTGCCAGATCGATCCACGTAGCACGTGCGGATCGAACCACGACCCACTCCTTCATGGGTCGCCCTTTTCCAGCATCGAACGGCTCACCGCGACCCGTTTCGATGAGCTCCGCGACGCGCTGACGGGGCAGCTTGACGACGAGGGCGCCCCTCACAAGCATCGCGAAGATACGCCCGTCGCTCCGGAGCCCGTTCGATCCGAACGAGCTTCGCGTCGGACTTGGTGGCACGACGCGGCGGTCATGAGAGAAGGCCGCGACCACCGCGCCAAATGCAGTCGCGGCGGAGGGATCGATTCTCCCACCTACCTCCTTGCGAGCTACCTCCCCACCGACCAATGCGCTGGGTCTCATGTAAACCTCGCGCTCTCGGGTAGCACGTGCGGTGCTCCGAAGAGGGGGAGCACCTCGGGCATCATGAAGTGATCGATGCCGACGACCGCGCCGTCGCGCGTCGTCACGAGCTGGATCGCCGCGAGCGTGTGCAACGCACCGGTCGATGCTGGGCGATAAAACGCGAGCGCCGGCGCACCGTTCGCGTCGACGCGCAGGTGACGGTATTGCCCGGGAAGCAAGTTACCGAACATGCGCCGATAGAACCGGTCGTTCGCCGCGCGCCCGGCGATCCACAGTGGCACGGGCGGCATCGTCGTGCGCAGCTCGTCGTGGAACAGCGCGACGATCGCGTCGAGGTTCGCTTCCTCGAACGCGCGTACGTACTGCGCGAGGAGCGTCTCATCCACCTCGTTGTGCCGCGCGACGGCGCTTGAGTCGCACCCGCCGAGCTTCTCCTCGACCGCCGCTCGCGCGCGGAAGAGCGCGCTGTTCGCGGCGACTACGCCGATACCGAGTGCTTCCGCCGTTTCCTGCGCGGAGAGGCCAACGACGTCGCGCAAGAGAAGCGTCGCCCGCTGCAGGGCCGACAGGCACTGGAGCACGGCGACAAATGCGAGGGCTACACTCTCCTTGAGTGCGTAACGGGCGTGCGGGTCGGCAGGCTCTGCGTCGGCAAGCCACGCATCGGGCATCGGTTCGAGCCAAACCGGCTCTTCGACGCGCGGAAACGGTGGGCGTGCATCCTCCGACGGTGGCGAAGCGTTGGAGGCGAGTAGGCGTCGCGGCCGGCGTTTCAACTCGTCGAGGCAGACGTTCGTCGCGATGCGGTACAGCCACGACCGGAGGCGCTCGGGATCGCCCAGCGAGTCCTTCGCCCGCCACGCGCGAAGCAGCGTCTCCTGCACCACGTCATCGCCGTCGTGCGACGACCCCAGCATTCGGTAGCAGTGCAGCCGAATCGCCGGGCGCAACGGCTCGACCGAGCGCAGGAAGTCCTCTTGTTGGCTAGGCGGCATTGGAGCCCATGGCGGCCTGCGCGTCCGCAAGCGCGCGCCGCATGCTATCGCGCGCGAGCACCCGCGAGAGCCAGGCGTTGACGTGCGCGTAGGGGCCGAGGTCGAGGCCCCCGGTCTCGGCGAGGCTGAAATGCGAGGCCAGTGCGAAGTCGGCGATCGAGAGCGCGCCGGCGAGGTACTCGCGCCCCACGAGCGCATTGTCGAGGATCGCGGTCAGCTTCGCGAACTCGGCAGTGCCTGCGGCGATCGCCGTCTCGTCGGGCGCACCCTGCCCGGCGACCTTCTTCACGATCCGTTCGAACACGACCTTGCTCATGGCCGGACCGAGGTGCGCCAGCTGCCAAGACAGCCAGCGATCGACCTCAGCCTGTGCGTACGGGGCGGCCGGGACGAGCGCGCTGCCGGCCTTACCGGCTAGGTAGCGCAGGATGGCGGTCGATTCCCACAGGACCAGGTCGCCGTCGACGAGAACGGGAACGCGCCCGTTCGGGTTGATCGCGAGGAATGCCGGCGAGCGCTGCGCGCCCTTGGAGAGGTCGACCGGAATGAACTCGAGCTCGATGCGAAGCTCGTAGGCGAGCGCGCGGACCTTGCGGCAGTTCGGGGAGAACGCGAAATCATGGAGCTTCATCGGGGGCCTCCTCAGGCGCGCGGCCGGCCATAGCCAGGCCTATGTTGGTAAGACTTCGGAGGCCGCCGAAACTGTTCGCTCAGTCGGCGAAAAATCGGGTCGAGGGGGGCTTTGGCGACAGCGATCAGTCTCACCTCTTTTCCGCGTGTTGACGAACGGGCGACTTGTCTGGGTCCGCGCTACGGGACAGAGCGAAGCGCCTTCGCCAGCCATGATGCGCGCAGGGCCACGCGTGATATCGCGACGGCCTGATGAAGAACCGCGAGCACCCAGAGCGCCAGCCCGCCGCGCCCCCCCGCGCGCAACGCCACGGTTGCAACGGCGAACACCGGTACCAGCGAAAGAAGCGCCCGCCACGCCCATGACCACCAGATCGGGAGCGGCGCACGACTGAATATCCTCGCAGCGAGCGCGAGCGCCCGCCGCCAATTTGCGCCAGAGCGCACCACCACTGCACGCGCCAGATCGTGCACGACGCCGATGACCGACGCCGCCGCGAGGAACACGAGCCCAGTGGCGACGCCGATCCGCTGGGCGCGCGACTCGCCCAATCCTGCACCAGTCCATGCTTCGATCGATTCGCCGACGATCACCCCGATCGCTATAGCAATGGCTTGTGCGATGCTCACGACGAGCAGCAGCAAGAGAAGGGAGGGCATCGCCCGCAAAGCGCCACTGACACAAGCTGCGAAGCCCGCGACGGCGCGGCGGCCGGGCGCGTGGGTCATCGTGAACATGGCTGCGGCCATCGGTAACAGACCCACGACAGCCCCCACGATGAGCACGAGCTCCGCGTCGGAGATCACCGGGGCGACGGCGCGGGTGTTGTGCCAGAGGAAATCGAGAAGCGCGTGGCCACCGGCGTCCCAAAGCGGCGCGTCCCGGCGAGGCGCGCTGCCGTAGGTCGCGCGAACGAGTGAGGAGGCGGGCCAGCTCGCGCCAAGCGCGAGCGTCGTTTGCCAACCCCAAATCCCCAGAACTGCCCATGGATGCCCTCGGGCACGCACCCATCGAGCTGGCAGCATGGCGAGCTCGCTCATGGCGACAACGCCTGAAGTGCCAACTGCATCCAGTACGTTGCTCGTTCGAGCACCCGCGGGGCCCAGCGCGTTCCCTCGAGGGCTGCTCCGTGATTGTTTCCGAGATTCATGTCGATGAGCACGCGGTCGTCAGGGTCGACGACTGCCGCACTCAGCGCCACCGAGCTGCGCCAGACGAATCGCCGCCAGTCCTTGCCGTCGTCCCAGCGCTCGCGCCGTGTCGAACCATCGGCGAATGCGAATTCGACGTCGACGGGCAGTGACAACGTCCCCCTACGCCGGACGAGCACCGCGCAGTCCCAGCCGCCCGCGTCGCTCGCTCCGGGCTCGATTTTCTCGCGCTTGCCGTCGCGGTCGAAGACCCCTCCAACCCGCTGCGCCTCATGGGTCCAGACACCATCCACCGCGTAATCGACCCAGCCCTTGTCGAACAGCGCCGCCCGAAGCGTGGACGCGACGGTAGCGCCCATCACCTCCCGGAACGCGTCGATGAGCTGCTCGGGCGCTGGGTGCGCGAAGCGATACTGGCGCGTATAGCGACCCAGAGCGCGCGCGACTTGCTCGTCTCCATAGACGCGCGCCAGCGTCAGGAAAATGGATGCCGTGCGTGCATAAACGAGCCGCTGGTACGCCGTGCCACTCGAAAAGGCGCTTGCGGCCTGCGCGATCGGCTCGTCAAATGCGCCCATGTTCCCGCCCACCGCTTGGACCGCGGCATCGCTCACGTGCAACCCGCCAAAGTCGACAAGCGACGCTTCGCCGCGCCATTTCGCCATTGCGTCGACTTCGGCGAACTGGTTCAGGCCCTCGTCGAGGACCGGCCATGCGAACTCGTTGGTCGCAACGATGCCGTAAAACCACTGATGGCCCAGCTCGTGGATGGTCACGATTTCGGGGGCGAGTACGCCGCTCGGAGTCCACCAGGCGCCGCCACTCGTGATGAGTGTCGGATATTCCATCCCACCGGCCTCGTCCGCGTCCGGCGGTGGATGGACCACGGTCAATACGTCATATGGGTATCGGCCGTAACGTGCTGAATAGTACGGCAGCGCGAAACGTAAGGTCGCAAGCTCGCGGCTCGCCAGGTGCGCATATCCCGGTGGGTAGAGGAGAGTGACGTCGACGCCATCGACGGTCTCGCGGGCTACTTTGTATTTGTCCCATGCCGTCCACGCAAAGTCGTGGATGTCGTGCTGTACGTGGCGCTCGATACGGCGCCCGTCCTGCACTCGGGACTCGACCAGTCGTCCGGTCGCGCCCACGGTGAAGGCGGCGGGTACGTCGATGGTGACATCGTAAGTGCCGAAGTCCGCGTAGAACTCCGAAAGGTGATGCAGCGGGAAGTGTGCCCAGCGCCCGTCGGGCTCGAGGCGCGCGATTTTCGGGAACCATTGCCCGACCATGTGGAAACTGCCGACGTGGCCGGTGCGAAGGACGATCTTCGGGAGGTGGTCATCGAAAACGACGTCGAGCGCCACCTCGTGACCCGGCGCAATCGGCCACGGCAAAGGCACGCGAACGTCTGTTTCGTCCTCGGCTTCATCATCGCCGTTTCGAGCAACCTTCGCGTCCGGTCGATGGAGCTCCGCAGCGGGCCAGAGATCGGTGGCGGCGCGGTCGATGTCGCGCAGGACCAGCTTGTGGACATCGATCCATCCCCAGTCTTCGGGCACGTTGCCGCGCCCTCCGATGCGTTCGCGCAAGAACGCCGAACGGTCGTTCTTGAAGGCATTCAGGTAGAGGTGCAGCCATAGCTCGTCAACCGGCACTGCGCTCCGGTTGCGCCAGGCAATCGTACCCTCGCCGTGAACGGTGTGGGCGACCGGGTCAAGCTTCGCGCGCAGGGTGTAATCGACGACGTCTTCGGCGTGTGTGGCAATCGCGACGTCGTCGAACGTGAGTGCCGACCCACCGGCGAGGGTCACGGAAGACGTGCTTTGAGGACCGAGTCCGACCGCCGGAGCCCCAGGCGCCGCGGAGGAGGGGGGCGTCGAGTGGGAACTTCGCACGGCCAAACCCGCGAGGAAGGCGAGTGTGGCGAGATAGAAGGCCCCACGCACAGTCCTATCATCCGCCCCGCATGTGGCTGACAGCAAGTCGGTCTATCCTGCAACCG
>JALYHX010000934.1 GCA_030776305.1 Myxococcota bacterium | reverse complement strand
GGTCCGATGATGCGGCACATGCCAAGCCGCCTTCTGCCGCGCAGGTGGCCCGCGAGCAGGCGCTTGAACGCAAGCGCGTCCAACGGGAGCGTGCAACCGAAGAGCTGCGGCAGCGCGTTGCATCGCTCGAGGACAAACTAGGGCAAGCACGGGCGCTTGCGGGCGATGCCAAGTCCGCTGCCGCTCGCGCGCAGACCGCTGCGGAGCGTACTGAACGCGCTGCAGCGGATGCCGAGAGGCAACTGGAACGGGCTCGCGTCGAGCTACGGGCGCTCGACAAATAGCGCCCTGGGAGCCATCGGTGTTTTTCGCCGATCCCGGCGCGATGCCGCCGCCCGGGAATCGTCACCGCACGTGAGTGCGGCTCCTCATCGCCGCCGCCGGCCTCGCTTGGGTCGACGAAAACCATCCAGGCTCCTTTGCGTTTGGTGAATGAGTCGTGGGGTGCGACAAACAAAGTAGAGTCATGAGTCTTGGAATGATCCCTCCGAGCGCGCGGACATTTTATCGGTCGGTCAAAGTCACCGGGTGTTTGCCGACGAGGCGTTCGGCGACTTGTTCGACGGGGTGGGTCGTCGGTCGGTGCCGCCGAGGGTCGTGGCCACGGTGATGGTGCGGCAACGGATCGAAGGAGCGAGCGACCGCGAAGCGGTGGATCGGTTGGCGTTCGATCTGCGCTGGAAGTGCGCGGCGGGCGACTTGCCGTAGCGGAGCCCATCTTCCCCACACTCTTCCGCGGTGGGCACGTTAGAGTCCCACGGTGATACGCTGCCCGCCGACCATCGCTGCTCCTCTGGCGTGCCGCTGAACGGATCGAGCGACTCGCTGAGGAAGGATGTGCGTAGGCCCATGGCGTTGATCGCGTTTTGGGCGGCGCTCCTCGTGGTCTCCGCCGTCGGGCTCGCGGTATCGATAGGCCGGGCCCGCTTCCAGAGGTACGTGAACCGCGCGATCCAAGCCCTCGATGCCACGACTCCCTCACGCGAGGAACTCGCTCCCCTTGGGGAGCTGCCGGTCCCTGTCGCTCGCTACCGCAGCCTGGCAGTGGGCGATCGAGCAGCCGTGAAGACGGTCGTCATGCGCCACGGCGGCACGTTTCGCACAACCCCGGCCGCCAAGGTGTTGCCGATCGAAGGCACGCAGGTGTTCTCGACCGATCCCCCAGCCTACGTCTGGTCGGCACGCGTACGCATGGCACCGGGGCTTTGGTTCGACGCCTGCGACACGGACATCGCTGGCGAAGGGCGAATGCGAGTCATGATCGAGTCGCTCATTCCGATGGTTGATCAACGCGGCCCGGAGGTCGACCAGGGTGCGGCGCTTCGCCTCCTCGCCGAGATGCCATGGTCTCCGACCGCGTTCTTCGACACGCGGTACGTTCGGTGGTCTGCGATCGACGCGAGCCATGCGCTGGCAACCCTGCGCGTAGGGAAACAGGACGTTTCCTGCGTCTTTGAATTTGGCCCCGATGGCTTGCCTCTGAGCGTCAGCGCGGATCGGTTCCGCAATGCGGGCGAGCGTCGACCGTGGGGCGGCACTTACCGGGACTATCGAAGCGTCGCCGGGATGCGTGTCCCCTTCGAGGTCGAGGTCACCTGGCAGCTCGAAAGCGGCCCGTACACCTATGCCCATTGGATCATTGAATCCGTTGAGTACAACGTGCCCGATCTCGCGCCCCTCAACTGAATGCTCATCGTGGTACGATGACCTCGACGAGACCCTGACCGACCTACGCTTCGCACTGCCGGCCGGACTGGCAGCGAACGCTGTCGACGACCAACGCAATGCGAATTCGTCGACAGCCGCATTCGCAAGAAGACGCACAACGTGACCAAGTGGAACGGCGGCACGATGGTGGTGCGCTGGGTCGCTCGCGCTCGTCCAGACATCGAAGACCTTCCGCAAGCTGCGCGCTTATGTCGGCATGCCCAAGCTCGTGGCAGCCCTCCGCGCTCATGATGCGACGTTCAACTCCAAGTCCGTTGACGTCTCGCACGACGCCGCGTAATCCGTTGTTCGCCGCCACCCAAATTCAGCAGCGCCTGGGACGAAGCCATGGCTCGGTTGGGGGTACATCTCGCGCAAGCAACGAGCACTGAGGTGCGCCGTCGCGCGCAAACCGCGACCGGTTTCGCGGAAGGAGGTTGGTGTATTTCGCCCGAGATCGAGCGAGCGCTAGGAGGGCGAGCGAGGAATACTTCCGTATTTTGAGCGAGCCCGACGACGCGATCGCGAAGAGATCGGGCGAAAGACACCCGCCCTCCTGGGACGGTCCGAACGCTCGGCTATCCCCGCAACGCCTTCAAGAAGCCCTCGCCATACTGCTCGATTCGCGCCGGCCCCATTCCCGGCACGTCGTGGAGCTCTGCTTGCGAGCGGGGAAAACGTTGCGCCATCTCGACGAGCGTCCGATCGTGCGCCACGACGTATGCCGGAACACCGCGCGCGTGCGCGATCTTCGCCCGGTGCGCCCGCAGTCGATCGAAGACCACGCGGACCCCTTCGCCGAGCGAATCGACGGGTGGCGACTTTTGCCCCGCGACGGACGCCGACGGCGATCTCTTTGCGCCGCGCGCCTTTGCCTCGCGGGGCAGAGCGAATCGCATCGGTCCCGTCGCCCGCATCACATCGGCCCCGGCACGTGTGAGCATGGGCACCGGGTGGTCGGTCGGCGTCAAATCAATCCAGCCTGCGGCGAGCAGCGCGCGCAAGAGGGCCATCGTCCACGGCAACGAATGCTGCTTGAGCAAGCCGAACGTCGACAGCCCCGTAAAGCCGAACCGTCGCGTTCGTTCGCTGTCGACCCCGCGCAACATCTCGGCGATAGCCACCATTCCTGCGCGTTGGTGGGCGCGCGCGACACCGGAGAGCGCGATGCGCACCAGCTTGGAGGTCTGCTCGCCCGCTGCATCGTCTCCCTCCCGTGCTTGCTCCCCGTCGAGTCCCACGCAGATGTCGCAGTGTCCGCAGCCGCCGAGAATCTCGCGCTCGTCTCCAAAATAGCGCAGGATAAAGTCGTGTCGGCACGTGCGCGCGTCGAGATACCGTAGGAGCTCGCGAAAAAGAGCCCATGCGCGCGCGGCGAGAGCGGGTGGTGCAGGAGAGCCGTCCGACCCGGTCGTCACCAATCGCCGGCGTAGCCCGATGTCCGCTCCCGAGCAAAGGAGCAGGCCCCAGGCGTCAGCCCCGTCGCGACCGGCCCGTCCGACTTCCTGGTAGTAGGCTTCGATCGACGACGGTGGCTGCACATGCAAAACGGCTCGGATATCGGGGCGATCGATGCCCATGCCGAACGCGTTGGTCGCAACGACGAGTGCCAGCGTGCCCTCGGCAAATCGCGACGCGATGGCTGTTCGTTGCTGAGGCGCCATTCCCGCGTGGTAAGCGCCGGCGTTCCAGCCACGGACGCTGAGCATCTCCGCCCATTGCTCCGTTTGCCGGCGCGTTGCCGCATACACGATCGCCGCGCCGCGTGGCCGCTGCGGACTACCGAGGGCCGACGAGAGCGCTTCGAGCGCCGCGGTGCGTGCTTCGGTACCGCCCTCCACGTTCCGCGCGGACAGGTGCAGATTGGGTCTGGCGAAGCCTCGGAGCACTTCATGGCAGGCGTCCCCGAGCTGGAGCTGAGCGCGGATCTCGCGGCGCACTTCCGGCGTCGCCGTCGCCGTGCAAGCAAGAACACGCGGCGGGCGCAGGCGCTCGAGAAGGGCGCCGATGCGCAGGTAGTCCGGCCGAAAATCGTGACCCCACTGTGCGATGCAATGCGCCTCGTCGACGGCGACGAGCTGCACGTTGCAACGAGCCATGCTTTCGACGAACACCGAGGACGCAAGGCGTTCAGGGGCGGCGTAGACGAGCTTGTAACGTCCACGCAGCATCCACGACTCCCGATGGCGGCGCTCGTCGGGGTCGATCGTCGAGGCAAGAAATGTCGCGGGTATTCCTCGCGCTTCGAGCGCACGCACTTGGTCTTCCATGAGGGCCACGAGGGGTGAGAGCACCAGCGTCGTTCCCTCCAGTAGCGCGGCGGGGACCTGATACGTGAGGGACTTCCCGCCCCCCGTTGGCGCGACGACGAGCACTCGCCGCGAGCCGCCCAACAGCGCGTCGATCGCTTCGCGCTGCCAGGGGCGGAAGGCTTCGAGGCCAAAGCGCTCGCGCAGGATGGCATCGAGGGGGTCTTCAGGTGCCTTCGGCATCGACTGAGCCACGGCTTAGCAACTCCTAGACACCAGAGGAAGGGCGCCACCGAGCGCCCATTCAACGTTGCCGCAGACCAGAGACAAGCGAATGCGCACGCGCCCGGCGCCTGTGCCGCGAGCCCCTGCAGAAGCCGCGGATCGAGTAGTCTTCCGGATGCCATGCCCCACACGTTCACTCTCATCCCCGGAGACGGCATCGGCCCCGAGGTCACCGAGGCTACGCTGCGCGTGCTCGCCGCGGCGCGGGTGAAGATTGACTGGGAGGTGCAGCAGGCCGGCGCCGCGGTCGCCGAAAAGCGAGGCACGGTTCTTCCGGAAGAAGTGCTCGAGTCCATTCGTCGGAACAAGATCGCTCTCAAAGGACCGATAGGCACGCCGATCGGAAAGGGCTTCCGCTCGGTCAACGTCACCCTCCGCCAAGCGCTCGATCTCTATGCCAACGTACGGCCAGTTCGATCGCTGCACGGGGTCGAGCCGCGCTTCGAAGGCACGGACATCGTGATCGTCCGCGAGAACACCGAGGATCTGTACGCAGGGCTGGAGCTGATGATCTTGCCCGGAATCGCGCAGAGCGTGAAGCTCATCACGGAGAAGGGGTGCGCCCGAATCTGTGAATACGCGTTTTTGTATGCCGAGCGCATGGGCCGCAAGCGGGTTACTTGCGTGCACAAGGCCAACATCATGAAGTTGACCGACGGGCTCATGCTCGAGATCTTCCGGCGTATCGCCCTCACCCATCCACGGATCGAGCCCGCGGAAGTGATCGTCGATGCTTGCGCGATGCAGATGGTCAGGAATGCCAACAAGCTCGACGTCATCGTCACGCAGAACCTCTACGGCGATATCCTGAGCGATCTGGGCGCCGGCCTGGTCGGAGGCCTCGGCATCGTGCCCGGTGCGAACATCGGCGTACAGGCCGCCGTTTTCGAGGCGGTTCATGGAAGCGCTCCAGACATCGCTGGCAAGGGAATCGCGAACCCCACTGCGCTCATTCAGAGCGCTGTGATGCTGCTGCATCACGTCGGCGAGCAGGCCGCGGCAGTCCGAATCGAGGAAGCACTCTTTGGGGTCTATCGAGAAGGGCGGATTCACACCGCCGATCTCGGCGGCAGCGCGACCACCGATC
>JALYHX010000933.1 GCA_030776305.1 Myxococcota bacterium | reverse complement strand
CCATCGGGGACGCGTTGGGAGTCAGCCGCCAGGCGGCGCACGAACGCTTTGCCAATGCCGGCGAGTAGAAGGGCCTCTTTCGTGGGGTGGACGTGCCTGTTGTATCCGTTCAGCCACGGATCATGAGCCGGCTCCCGGGGGGTGCTCGGCCAAAAATTCAACAGCATCGCGGTCGCGCGAGGGGGGGGCGAGACGCACTGCGAAGGGGTTGCAAGCGAGTGGTCGCTCAGCTTCTTGACGGCTCGCCTCGGACGATTCGCGGTCGCGGCCTGGGTCCTGAGGGCTGGTCACGGTGCGAGCGTTCCTAACATGCGCGAAGCAGAAAAGGGAGTTATGGCATGAATCGGCGACGGCAACGGGAGATGCTTGGTTGCGTAGGCGGCATCAACGGCCAGATTACCGGCTACGTAATTGCCACGGACCGGAAGGCGGCGGGGTTCCAGCTGTTCGATAGGCCGCAGGAAGATCGTTGCGTAGGGGTCCACGTTTTCAAGGCCGGCAGACGACGGCACTACACGAAGGGTTCCGAGATGGAGCTGACGCTCGAGGAGGCGATGGACTTCGGACTACAGCTGGTACTCATGTGCATGGCACAACCGAATGCTAAAAAGCGTTACGACCGATGGGTCAAACGGGGAAAGACACGCTCGCCGCCTCTCGAAATCGTTCGAGGGAGGACGTCGCTGGACTTGCGTTCGAAACCACCAGTGGTTTAAGGGCGCGGCGCCGCGGAAGGCGTGAGCCGGCGGCGCGCAACCTCGAGGCTGCGGACAATGGCTCAGCAGCTCGTTTTCGGCATTCTTGGGGCGTCTGAGCCGGGACCCAGCAGGTGGAAGCTCATGGGTGAACTCGCAAATCTGGCCGCTCACCTCGGTACACCTGGATGGCAGCGATGGTTGTTGGCACTCATCGTAGCCGGCCATGTGTTTGCACGGTGTCCGGTGGCACATTTGCTATACTTAATGCGTGCGGGCCGCCATTCCCAGGGTAGACTTTCATCGGTCAAACGCCGTGACTGCGCGTCAGAGGCGACTACCCATGGACCAAGCACAACGAATCAGGCAACTGGCTGCCCGACGCCTCGCTCCGGAGGAGATCGCCTCACAGCTCCGGCTCCGTCCTGCACTTGTGCGTCGTGTGCTTGGCCGGTCGGCCAAGCGCGGTGCGCCTCGCAAGCGGGAGGCGAGCGCGACGCTGTCGTTCGTCACAACTCCTGACGTAGCCGATCGGATCCGCGAGGGGGCGGCGGCGCTCGGTACTCCGGTCTCGACAGTCCTCGACGATATCGTCCGGGCAGCGTTGCCTCGGCTGCGACACAGGGCTCATGGGACAAGTCGACCCTTGCCGGTTGCGACTGCCCCGCTCGTTGGCCAGCCATTGGGCCGCGGTGGCCCGACGTCCAAGAAGCGCGGGTCACCAAATGGCCGCATTGCTTCGCCCGTGACCGCGGCGGACGCGCCGCAATCGGTTCGCAAGCTGCTCAAGAGTTACGACGCACGGCAGCTCCGATGGAGCGTGCGTGGCCATCGATATGAGATCGTCGTCGCCATCCTGACGCGAGGCAATGAGGAGGCCAAGCGCTGGCTCTGGACCGTTCTTTCGCGCGACCAGGTGCGCGAGCTCGTGCGCAAGTATCGAGGAGCCGGATGCGCCGAACCCGCGCGCTCCCTGCTCCGGCGTGAGCTCAAACTGTCGAAGGTCGACGTCCCGACACGACCCTACGTTGGCTTTGGGGACGAAGGCTCCAAGTGATTGAACGAGGCGGACTTCATAGACCGGAATTGTTTGTAGGTTCGGCTTGCGGGTTGTCGCTTCCATCGGAGCCTTGTCTGGTGGCTTCGAGCCGGGGGCTTCCGACTCGCTCGCGCAGCGGGCCGAGCGCCGACCGCCTTTCGCATGAATGCCGCAGGTCTCTCCCCTTACCGCGACTTTTCGCAGCCAGGGAGGCGGAGGCCCAGGCACTCACTGCCTCGTCTCCTTCCGCCGCTAAGCAACCACCTTGCGCACCCGTCCCAGATCTGGGACACTGTCGGTGTGAAGGCTGCCCGATTTCACCCAGCCGCTCGTGATGCTCTGCGAACGTTTCCGGAGGATGTCCGTCGCTCCTTCGGAAAGGCCATCTACGATCTCCAGCTGGGCCACGTGCTATCGATGTCGCTCTCCAAGGCGATGCCCGTTGTCGGAAGCGGTGTCGCCGAGCTCAGAATCCAAGACGCCTTAGGCATTTACCGCGCCTTCTATGTGGCGCGCCTTGCCGACGGGATCGTGATCTTTCACGCATTTGCAAAGAAGACGCAGAAGACTTCAAAACGAGAGATTGAGCTAGGCAGAAAGCGCCTCAAGGAGATGCTGTCGTGAAGAAGAAAGTCAACGCAATCATTGCACGGACAGCCGGTGAGCTGGCTGAGGTCCTCGGCCTCGAGCGAGCCGATGGCATCGAACTCGCCGTTCGAAGCACCCTGAACACCAAAATCATTGAGGTGACCGAAAAGCGTGGACTGACTCACGCTCAGGTAGCTGGCCTCGCTGGGACTTCGCGCACGCGCGTGACAGCGATCATCAACCGGAACACCAGGGACATCTCCACCGACCTGATGCTTCGCGTGCTAGGCGCACTGGGGGTGTCGGCCAAAATTACGTTCGGCCGAGCGGCATGACGATGGTCTGGTGTCAACGCACAAGGCCCATAAGAAGTATTATGTGAACTAGGTGCGTTTCAAAGCCACATTCATGGGATGCAATGCGCTTAATGAAGAGAGTAATATGTGAAGTCGGCCGATCCAAGGAGGGCCGTCGGCGGTTTTTCTGTATAACGAAACCTCGATCTCGCCCAGGTCGCCTGCTTGTCCGCCAGGGGTGTCCAGCCACCTTCGACGATGCCGACACGAGCATCGAGCGCGACCAGGGACGGCATATGAGATCCGTTCGATCCTTGTACAGCGTGCGCTCCACCTGCACTGGCCCTGCCACGGTCTGGTAGGTCTGCGCGCAGCGAAGCACGCGACGGCACATCATCCCCTCAATGATGACCGCCTCTTGGTCGATGTCGCCTTTGGCAAGCTCCTCGGCGAGGATCTCGCGCTCGACCTCCATCATCCGCCCGTGAAGCGTGCGCTCGAAGTCCTCGAAGTCACCGGGCAACGGATGGCGTCGGCGGTCCACCACAAAGGCCGGTCGGTCCGGCCGAGGTCAAGGCGGGCCTCCCCAAGACGGGCAGGCTCCACATTTACAGGCACACATTCTGCTCGCACTTGGCGATGGCCGGCGTGCCGGCTCGAACAGTCCAAGAGCTGGCCCGGCACACCGACCTGAGCACGACCATGCGGTACATGCACCTCTCCCCGAACGCTAAAGAGAGGAGGGCATCGACACGCTCATCCGCTCCCGCGAGCAGGGTGGCTCCGCCGTGGCAAGCCTTGCCCAAATGCTGCCCAAAGGGTCGGAAGAAAAACGATCCGGCTGAAAAACAGCCGGATCGTGGTCGAGGCGCCGGGAATCGAACCCTAAGCAAGCGGCATTTCGTAAACAGGCGATGCCGCTCGTTTTTCGTCGATAGGGCTCGAGATTCCAAGGCTTTTTCCGCCGAATGAGCATTCCTCTGGAGTCCACGGCACTCCCCTCCAATCGACCCAGTTCTTGGAGACCGCTTTGGAGACGGGACCCAAGGTCGGGCGGTCGCTCGTCTCCCGTCGTGCAGACGAGTCCCTCTGAAGGACGACGATGGTGAGCTCAGGTACCCGACCGCTCCCGTCACAATCCGCAGATCGCGTGCGGCTCACGCTGGCATAGACGCATTCACCGTTCTCGCGTACCCTGTAAGGCGCACGCGCGGTACGCATGTTGCCAAGAGCCCTGGCCATGGTCAAAATCGGTCTCCTTTGCGCGCTTGCGGCCGAAGTCGTGGCCGGTTGCGCCCCGTCCAGCCCTCCTTCTTTAGTGGATGGCGGCGCAGACGGTGCGACAACGACGACCGCTCCGGAGGCGAGCAATGACGGCACAATGACGAACGATGCTGGCGACGGCAGCCCACGCGCCGATGACGCGGGCGACGCCGGAGGTGACGCAACGACGACGGCTCCGGAAGCAGGCGACGGCAGCGCGGCGGTGAGCGACGGTAGCGTGGCGCCGAACGACGCCAGCGACGTCGGCACGGCAATTTGCGCCACAGAAGGAGGCCTGTACGGAAGATGCACCGCCTTTGCCTCCGACGGGGCGGCGCAGTGCGCACAAGGCGGGCCGCCCGGGGTGCCGTATACTACTCCGGTTACCAACGCCCCGATGCCGATGACATGCGCAGCGGCTGAGAGTTGCTGCCCAACGTGGTGCGGAGGCCCTGGTTGGTGTACCCCCCCGGAGGTTCATTGCTGGAATGCGGCGGGGAACATCCTGCCGAACCCCTGCGACCCCGGGTGGGTGTGCTGCAGCTTTGAAGGCCCCGACACTGGCGCCGGCGGGTAGGCATCATCCGCTTCCCGCCGGGTTGTCTTGGCTACCCTTCCTCGACCACATGATCGCCCGCCATACCCGGGCAGAACAAGCCCTTGATGAGCGCCCTCGGTTTCGGTCTGATCGCACGATGCTCCGCATCTTCGGCCAGCTTGCCGCAACGACTGTCAAGCTTGCAGAGCGAGTGATGAGGGGGCTTCGCAACGCAAGCCGGCCCTCGAGCGTCGTGGGTGGCTTCGTCTCCGATCTGACCCGTTCTCGCTCCGGCTGATCGCCGAGAACGCGTTTCTGCGCCAGCAGCTCATCGTCGCCTCTCCCGGCGTCAAACGCCCCGCCTTTCGCGGCCACGAGCGCGGTCTGCTTGTCCTGCTTGCGAGACTTCTTCCCCGGTGGCGCTGCGCGCTGCTCGTCGTCGAGCCGGAGACACTCCTTCGCTGGCACCGCGCGGGATTCCGGCTGTTCTGGCGCGCCGTCGTCTGAAGGCGACCCTGCGTGTCGTAGGTCATCGAGAAAGGCGCGATCTCCGGAATCGTGATCTGCGTGGGCCTTCCCGCGAAGTCGACCGACGTGATGGTCTGCCGCCCCAAGGGGCTCGTCGACGTCCACGTGCGCGAGCCCACGTCGAAGAGGCGCGTCCAGGTATTGCCGTTTACGGTCTGCTGATGGGAACGCTTGTGCAGAGGCTCGCGGCTTTTTCATCCAATCGGCTGAGCCTGCGCCACGGCGACGAATACGGTAACTTCCACATGCTCGCACGGAGTGTTGGGCCGCCCCCCCGGCCCGC
>JALYHX010000932.1 GCA_030776305.1 Myxococcota bacterium | reverse complement strand
TGGTGACACCGGGCAGCATGGCGAGCGCGCGCACGGCTCCGAGGGGCCCAAGCCAAGGGAGGAGCGCCTGACCCAGCGCACGGAACAGGGAGTAGGGTCCCAGATGCGGAGCCAGAACGAAGAACCGCTGCTCGAATGGCGATTCGGGAAGACGATGGCGCAGGGCGATGAGCCCGGCGTGAGCGGGGAGATCCTGGAATGGCAGAGCGTCGTACAGCCAGAAGACGAGCGCACCAGATATCGTCACCGCAGCCAGACCAAGCCATGATGCAACTGGGGTCCACCCCGCGTAAGGAGGGTTCGCCGCCGACGTGGAGCGGTCCCGCAAAGCCCGGGCGGAACGCGAGTCGTCCCCCGCGGCAGAAATGACAAACTTGCCTTTTCTCCGAGGCGTGCAGTTCAATTGCGCGAACGGATGCTCGACCCGACTCGCTGGCTCGGCTGGGTCTCCCGGCTCGGAGACGAGCCCCGCGTGGCGCTTCGCTGGGCGTCGCACCATACGGGGCTTCCGGTGATCCTCGTCGCCGCCATCGTCATCGTCGCGTCGTGGCGCTTGTTCAAGCAGTCGCTGAGATTCGCGCTTGAAGTTGCGTTCGCCGCGGCGCTCTTGCTGGGCGCAACGAAGCTCGGTTTGCTCCACTGGTGACCCCGGCGGGTGAGCCTGACTACTTCGCGGCAGCGGCCGTGAGCTGCCCGGCAAGCTCGCCTGCCTGGTGCATCTCGGCCACGATGTCACAGCCGCCGACGAATTTTCCCGCGACGTAGAGCTGCGGATACGTCGGCCAGTTCGAATACTCCTTCAGCGCCTGCCTTATCTCGGGATCGTTGAGGATGTTGAACGTCTCGAACGCGACCCCCTCGGCCTTCAGGATCTGCACGACGGTGTTCGAGAAGCCGCAAGCAGGGAATTGTTTCGTGCCCTTCATGAAGAGCATCACCTTGTGACCGTGAATGAGACTCTCGAGGCGTTGTCGAATGTCTTCAGGCATTTATCCTTGTCTATGTCCTAGGCCACCCGTGTCGTCAACGCGAGCGCATGAATCTCGCCTTTCATCAAGTCGCCGAGGGCTGCGTAGACCATCTTGTGCTGCTCGATGCGCGACTTCCCGTCGAACGCGCGGGTGACGACGACCGCCTGGAAGTGGTCTTGCGTTCCCGTGAGGTCGGTCACTTCGACCTGTGCGTCGGGAAAGGCTGCGATGAGGCGTGTCTTGAGGGTCTCCGGAGTCGGCATGTTGGATGGGGGGAACCATAGTCTCAGCTACGATGGGGGCTATGCCGAGTAGCTCGTCGTGCCCCACGAGGCGGCCGCGCGCATCCCGGATCAGCTTGGTGGGGCTCGGCGATGACGCGCGAACACTAACACGCCAACCCCCGCGCACACGGCGACGTCAGCGACGTTGAACACGGGCCAGCGGGCGATGTGTATGAAGTCGATCACGTAGCCACGGACCGCACGATCGACGACGTTCCCCAGTGCGCCAGCCAGGACGAGCGCGAGCCCTGCATGCTGCGTCGGCGACGCACCCCTGCGCCCGGCGACGATCCACGTGGCGATGAGACCTGCGATGGCCACCACCGGAAGCAACAGAAGCACGCCCGGGTTGCGTGCGACTCCGAGCGCATGGAGGAGGCTGAACGCGGTGTCGTCGTTCGCCGCGTACCGCAGCTCGAGAATCCCGTCGCAGATCGGCACCACACGCCCGCCCGCGAGTGCTGCTTTGGCGGCGATCTTGGTCGCGTGATCACACCCGAAAAGCGTGCTTGTGAGGAGCACGATTCCCAGGGGCAGCCAACGCTGTGGTCGAGCCCGCGAGACCTCTACCATCGTTGGAACGGAAACCGGCGAGCCGCTTCGCCCATTCCCTGAACCCCCCGCCCATTGGTTACGGTAAACGCTGGTGAGGAACCCATGAACCGCCGCGGAATCTGGCCCGACTGGCGCGACGCATGGATCGTCCACGACGACGCGGACATCATCGTCGTCGACAAGCCCGAAGGGGTTCCCTCGCAATCGGCGGATCCCGAGCGACCCGACGACGTCGTCACACGCCTCCGGTCCCATCTCGGGGGCGTCTATCTGGGCGTGCACCAGCGACTCGATCAGGACACGAGCGGCCTCCTCGTCTTCGCGCGGCGCCGCGAGGCGAACGGGTCCCTCGCAGCGCAGTTCGAGGGGCGCAAGGTCCGGAAGACGTACGTCGCTTGCGTGACCGGTTGGCCGCGAGGACGCGATGACGCGACGCTCCTGGATCCGATCGAGCGTGGCGACGGCAAGGTGATGCGCATCGCGAACAGGCGCGGGGCGTCTTCGAAGATGGCTTCGACGCGCGTCAGGCTGCTGTCGCGGATGGGCGACCGCGCGATGGTCGAGCTCGAGCTCGAGACGGGTCGCACCCATCAAGCGCGCGTACAGCTTGCTCATGCGAATGCACCCATCGCGGGAGATGCCCTCTACGGTGGAGCGCCGGCGCCGCGCCTGATGCTCCATGCGGGCGGGACCGAGTTCGATCATCCGACGTCGTGCAAACGCGTTCGCTTCACGTCCCCGGTGCCGCCGGAATTCGATGCATGGCTCACTCGCGGTGATCCGGGGGAGGATATCTACGACGACGATCGGGCGCTCTCACGCGCCCTCGACCGTGCGGTGGGGCGTCGCTGGTGGCTCGGGCGAAGCGACAGCGATCTCCGGTGCACCACGGCATTCCGTCTGGTGAACGAAGACGGCGACGGTCTTCCCCGGCTTGCCATCGACGCATATGGAAGTTGGCTCGTCGCCCAGCTCTACGGCGACGATGGACCGTGGGCGGATATGGGCCGACGCGAACGCCTGCTCGACCGCGTTCACGCGCTCGGCTTCGACGGTGTCTACCTGAAGGTGCGCCCGAAGCAGGCAAACGTCTTGACCCGAGCCTCCGACAGCCGCAGCGACGACGTCGGACGGTCACGGCTCGCGCGGGGGACGCCGGCACCCACTGAAGTGTCCATCATGGAAACTGGCGTGCCGCTCCTCGTGCGTCTCGACGACGGGCTGTCCACGGGTCTCTTCCTCGATCAACGCAACAATCGGCGGCGCGTGCGTGACGCGGCAGCGGGCAAGACGATGGCCAATCTTTTCGCATATACGTGCGCGTTCACGGTCGCCGCTGCTCTTGGAGGTGCGCGACGCACGGTCAGCGTGGACGCCTCGGCTTCGGCCCTCGAGCGCGGGCGCGCGAACCTCGTTCACGCGGGGGTTCCCGAGGGCGGCGATCACACGTTCGTGGCCGACGACGCCATATCGTGGCTCGAGCGTGCTCTTCGACAAGGCGAGCGCTTCGATCTCATCGTCCTCGACCCGCCGAGCTACTCGACCACCAAGCGCGGGCGTTTCGTCGCGGAGGACGATTACGTTTCGATCGCCGCGTCGGTGCTCTCTGCCCTCGCGCCCGGCGGGCGCCTTCTTGCTTGCACGAACCATCGCGGGATCTCGCTTTCGCGTTTCCGTCGCATCTTGTTCGATGCCGGACGCGCCGCGAAGCGCGAGCTCACACAAGTGAAAGACTTGCCTCCCGCCTCGGATTTCCCCGTTCCTCCAGGCGGTGAGACGCACGCCAAGAGTGTATGGGTGACGTGCGCTTGATCTCTTCCCGCTAGTACTAGCTAGCTAGTGTCCCGCGCAGCTACCTTGCGTACGAAGATAGTAATCGAATAAATATTCGGGCATGTCGGCGGAACGCTTCCCACTCACCTACCACGAGTGCCGGTAACAGATCGACGGGTCGGCAAGCGTCAAGGCAGTTGTCGCCTCGCCGCTCACGCGGCGTCTGCCGTCACACTGAGCGAACAAGCAGACCGCTCCTACCGTTCGCTCTTCAACTGGGATCGCGCATCACGCCGTCGCGCCACGCGCGGTAGAAGTCCCACAGCGCTCCGCGGTCGTCGAGCCACTGGCATGCGTAGCGCGCCATGGCGCGCTTGCACATCGTGCAAACCCGTGTGTCCGCGCAGCAACCCCGTCCCTCGCTCGTGCGCTCCGGTCCACACCGTGGTGCCATCGCGACGAGCCGAGCGATCAAGGCGATCGCACCACGGGTGATCGCGTTCATTCGACGGCTCAACGGGTTAAGCCGCCGGCTCGACGCGATGGGACCGCGAGGGATCCGGTTCACCCGTCGGCTCGGCGCGATGAGCCGCCCGATGAAGTCGATCACACCACGGGTGATCGCGATGAGCCAACGGCTCAACGCGTTGAGCCGCCGGCTCAGACCGATCGCACCATGGGTGGATCGCTTTTGCACGATAAGTCATCGCGTTGAGCCGCGCGCTCGACGCGACCACAGAAGCGTCGATCGCGATCAGCCGTCGGCTCAACCCGTCGAGCCGTCGGCTCAGCCCTTTGAGCGGCCGGCTCCACCGGCCAAGCCGTCGGCACATCGCGATCACACCACGGTTGATCCGCTTTGCTCCCCCGCGCATCGACGTCAGCTACTCACTTGCAGAGTCACTTCCGCCAGTTCCGGCGTCGGTGGACGCCGGAGTCGTTGCTTGCGTGCTCGTGGGGCACACGTTGCCCGGACAGCCGTTGTCAGCGATGCATTTACACGTGTCGCCGCAACTGAGCGAAGGCACGAAGATGGCGGCGAGCAGGGCAGCAGCCAGGACCGTTCGCATGCTGCTGCATCATGACCGAATGCGCCCTCAGCCGCCATGAACCGTGCCGAACGCGCCGCGTCACCGATTCAAATCCGGCCACTACCATCGCGATCACCTCCACGGGTCGACCGCTTCGCATGCGCCGCACACCGTCGTGATTTCGCGCCCTTACGAAAAATCGACATGCCCGATGTCGATTTTCGCCCATGACACGCCGGAAAACGCGGTGCGTCACAGCTTAACGGAGTGAACGCACACGATGGCGAGGCAACTCGGCCCCGCCGGGCACGGTGGGTTCACGACCCAAGAAGCAAATGGATAACAACATGTCAACGATAGCTACAAACAGGAGCGGAAAGAACGCCGCCGATCAGAACATGATCGAAGGCGTCCAGAAGTTCCTCAGGCAGTTCGCTTCCTTGCCCGTCGGCAGCCAAACGGTCACGCCGGCGGACATTGTCAAAGTCTCCCAAGAG
>JALYHX010000931.1 GCA_030776305.1 Myxococcota bacterium | reverse complement strand
CCGCCGAAATCGGTTTCATCGTCTCGCGCAGCATGTGCCGTCGCCAGGGTCACCCCCGATGCGCAATCACGATGAGTCAAAGGAATACCAACGCGCGCGGCGGCGCCAAGTGCGGCCGAGATGCCAGGCACGACCTCGAACGGAATCCGGGCGGCCACGAGCTCTTCAGCTTCTTCACCACCCCGACCGAAGACAAAGGGGTCTCCCCCCTTGAGGCGTACGACTTCTTTGCCCTCCAGTGCGCGCACGACAACGAGGGGATGGATTCGCGCCTCGTGATGCTTGCATCCGTTCGAACGGCGTCCGACCGGGATGAGCTCGGCGTCCCCGCGAGCGAGAGCGAGAATCGCGGGGGATACTAGCTCGTCGTACGCGATGACCGACGCGGTCGTCAGGAGCTCGTGTGCGCGGATCGTGAGAAGCCCCGGGTCACCAGGCCCGGCGCCGACGAGCCAGACTTTGCCACGTTGAACGGCACGCACCCCATCGTTTGCAGTGGTCATACGCTCTCCACTCCCCAACGACGGGCAATAGCCCGATCTGCCCGCGCGAACAAGAGCGCCTCGCTCGCTCGCCCGAGAGCCACGATCACCACTACCACCGCGACGACGAGCGCCGTGTCCCCGAGATCCCGTCCAGTCTCGAGCAGCTGGCCGAGACCACCCGAAACAAAGAGGAGCTCGCCCGCCATCAAGGAGCGCAGGGCAAACGTCCACCCCAACTTGGCTCCTCCAAGGATTCCCGGCAAGGCGGCTGGAAGTGTCACCGTCAACATCAATCGTGCGCCCCGGGCGCCCATCGTGCGCGCCGCTCTCTCGATCGCCGGGGCCACATGCCGCACCGAATTCTCGGTGGCCACCGAGACTGGCAATGCGGCCCCCAGGACCACCACGAGCTGGATGGCCCACTCGCTCAGTCCGAACCAAAGAATGGCAAGGGGCAGCCAGCAGATCGATGGAACCGAGCTCAGTCCCAAGACAATCGGTCCCACGGAATGCTTGACTACGCGCGCTCGGGCGAGCGCGATCCCCAGCGGAATGCCGATAGCCAGAGCCAGCGTATAGCCGACCGCCAGTCGTGCTGCGGTCGTGAGCAGCGCCCGCACCAGGGTACCGTCACGCATCCCGGCGACGAGTGCCCGCGCGACGGCGACGGGTCCCGGCGCAAGGGGCGTCTGAACGACTTCAGATGCCGCGCCCCAGATTGCGACGAGGATCGCCAACGCTACGACCCCCCGGAACCACCCACGCATCGTCAGCCTCCTCTCGCGCGACCTTCTCCACTTCGCTCGCGATTCGACGCGCGATGCCCGTTGCAATTGTTGCGACGCGCGCGTCGTTGGCGGCACGTGGTCGCGGCAAATCGATGACCTCTTCATGTAGCAAGCGCCCAGGACGTGACCCCATGAGCACGACGCGATCGGCAAGCCGCACGGCCTCGCGAACGTTGTGCGTGACGAAGACGATGGTCTTTCGCGTGGCACTCCAGATGCGTTCGACCTCTCCTTGCAGGATCTCCCGCGTTTGCGCGTCGAGCGAGGCGAAGGGCTCATCCATCAACAACACAGCGGGATCGGTAGCCAAAGCACGAGCAATCGCTCCGCGTTGCCTCATACCCCCGGACAGCTGATGCGGGTAACGATCGCTGAAACGCCAAAGGTGAACGAGACGGAGCAATTCTTCGCTGCGCGCTGCACGCGCCCCGTGCGCGAGTCCTTGCAGTTTCAGCGGAAACTCGACGTTCGCGCGCAGGTCGAGCCATGGAAACAGCGCAGCATCCTGAAAGACGACGGCGCGGTCTGGCCCCGGACTCGATACCTCCACCTCCTGTTTCAATACGCGGCCGGATGTCGGCTTCGCCAGGCCCGCGAAGAGATTAAGAATCGTGGATTTACCGCTCCCGGAGGGCCCAAGCAGGCACACAAACTCACCGGCCGACACGCGGAGCGATGCGCCGCGCAAAATTTCGATCTCGCCCTCCGGTGCCGACACGCTCAGCGATACGTCTTCGAGTGCGACGCTCGCCCCGGTCTCCTCCGGCAAGCGGATCGTGGTCCCCGCAGCATCGGCGGACCGCAGCATCGGCGCCTTCGTGAACGCGAACACACCGTCGTTATAGTGAAAACCGACGCACGCGTCAAACGTGACCCAAAGATGATCGGATGGCGCCCTCAGACAGTCGATCACCGCTCGTAGACGATGACGTTGTGGTATCGCGCCTCGGAGCCCGCCGTGTTTTCGTACACGTGCGGGCGGTCCGCGGCAAAGGCAATAGAATCGCCAGCCGCCAGCTCGTAGACCTCGTCTTGCACGTGCATTCGAAGCTGGCCGCTTAGGACGACCAGGAGTTCGTGGGTTCCTGGCGCATGAGCGTCAGATCCATGCGTCGAGCGCGCTGCAAGGCGTAGCTCGTAGAGTTCAACCAGCGGCGATGCGCCCGCGGGCGCGAGCGGTCGGCTCTCGAACTTGCCATCGGCCGACCGCAGCAGCTGAGAGTCATCGCGACGCAAGACGACGGCTCCGGAACGCGCCGCGCCGATGAGGTCGGAAATCGGCACTCCCAGGCCCACGGCGATCTTCCACAGCACACCCACCGTTGGGTTGCTCTTGCATGTCTCGATCTGAGAGAGCGCCGCGCGGCTGACGCCAGACGCTCGCGCCAAGTCATCGAGCGACATCGCGCGCGCCTTACGCCGCTGGCGCAGGTTCTCGGCCACGCGGCGACCGAGCTGCGCCGCGCCCACGGCGTCTCCCGTGACCCCGCTGCGCCGAATCGACTTGCGCGCCGCCAGCTTGCCCTCCATCGTAACGACCGTATCGTTAGTATCGCGAAACTGCCACCTTACATGAAAAGAACAAGCAGCCGCGAAAATCAGTCGCGGGGTGGACTCCGTGGCAACGTCCCAAACGTCTCGGCGTGGAAGCCGGGATTTTCGCATGCTTGACTGCGTCGGACCGACCTAAGAGCGGGACGCGCTTGCGACGACTTGACATCCAGTATACGAGACGTAGCGGACTGGCGTTCGAGGACGAGGGCATGATGATCCGTAGCGTGGGGCGCATCCAGGTGATCCAATGAGCGTGAGCAAAACATGGAAGGAGGCACTTGGCACGCAGGTGCCGGAAGCGTGGGCTCGCGAGATCGATGTCTTCGAGACCCAGATCGAGCTAAGAAAAAAGGCGAGGATCGAAGAAAAGCTGTTCGCGGAAACGCGCTTGCGGCGGGGTGCCTACGGACAACGTTACGACAACGGTCAGCGCCACGACGGGCAGAAGACACAAGCGATCGCCTATCCGTCTGCAGACCTCACGAAGGGCCCGAGCACGTTGTGGGACGCGCCCGGCATGCAGCGGATCAAGATCCCATACGGCCGGCTGACAGCCGACCAGCTGGATGGCTTGTCCGAAGCAGCCGAGGAGTACTCGGATAGAATTCTGCACGTCACGACACGGCAGGACTTCCAGCTCCATTTCGTGCACATCGAGGATACGCCAGACATGCACCGTCGCCTTGCCGCGGTCGGGATCACGACGCGCGAGGCTTGCGGGAATACGGTTCGCAACGTCACGCAATGTCCCTATGCGGGGGTCTGCGAGACCGAACAGTTCGATGTGACCCCTTATGCTCACGCGCTGACTTTTTTTCTCCTTGGACACGACGACACGCAAGATTTCGGTCGCAAGTTCAAGGTGGCCTTCTCCGGGTGCAAAGAGCAGGCGTGTGGGTTGACGAATTTCCACGATCTGGGCGCAATCGCACGCACTCGGCAGGTCAACGGCCATACGAAGAGAGGCTTCGAGCTTCTCGTTGGCGGGGGCCTCGGCGCGGTACCGCAGTCTGCCCAGATCTTCGACGAGTTTCTCCCCGAGGAGGAACTACTGCCCATTGCGCAAGCCATCAGTCGGGTTTTTTCCCGCCTTGGGGAGCGACAGAATCGCGCGCGCGCTCGCTTCAAGTTCGTCGTCAAGAAGCTGGGAATCGAGGAGACCAGGCGCGTGGTACTCGAGGAGCGCGCGAAGCTTCGCCCCGACCCGCGATGGACGGCGTTCCTGGCCGACCTCCATGCGACCGACGAAAAGCCGCTCCGCCCAGCTCGGCCCCTTCCTTCTGGACAGCCGCTTTCCCCCGCGCTCGAGCGCTGGCGCCAGACGAACGTCGTTCCGCAGCGCCAATCCGGGTACGTGATGGCAGTAATCACGCTGCCGCTCGGTGATCTCACGTCCGAACAAGGACGGGGGCTCGCCGACATCGCGCGCCGATTCACGGGTGACACGATGCGCACGACGGTCGATCAAAACTTGCTGCTCCGGTGGGTAAGCGAGGCCGATCTGCCCGACGTTTATGTCGCACTCGAACACATTCACCTGGCCGAGCCGGGCGCAGGAACCATCAGCGACATCACCGCTTGCCCCGGGACGGACACTTGCAAACTCGGCATCTCTTCCTCGCGCGCCCTCGCCGCCCAGCTGACCAAGGAGCTCCGTGCGACGGGTCTCGACAACGATCCCAACGCCAAGCACTTGCACATCAAAGCGAGCGGCTGCTTCAACTCGTGTGGTCAGCACCACGTCGCTGACCTCGGTTTTCTCGGGGTAAGCCGCAACGTCGGCGGGCGGCGCGTTCCGCATTTCCAGCTCGTCGTCGGTGGCCAGTGGAGCCACAACGGGGGCTCGTACGGATTGGCGATTGGCGCCGTACCGTCGAAGCGGGTGCCTGACATCGTCAAGCGCCTCACCGGGCGATTCGCAAAGGAGCGCATCCCGGGCGAGTCCTTTGCCGACTTCGCAAACCGGCTCGGCAAGAAGACCATCCGTGCGATGGTCGAGGAGATGCAAAAGCTGCCGACGTACGAGCAGGACCCCGGCAACTACAGCGATTGGGGCGACCCGCGCGAGTACACGATATCCGATATGGGCGAAGGAGAGTGCGCCGGGGAGGTGGTGCCTTATGTGGAAGTCGAGCTCGCCGCAGCCGAACGCGAAATTTTCGAGTCGCAAGTGCTCCTCGACGAGGGAAAGGCTGGCGCTGCCGACGGGCGCGCATTAAGTGCGATGCTCCGGAGCGCACGGGCGTTGACCCGGGAGAAGAACGCGAATATCGGGACCGAGGCGCGCGAGATCCTCGCCGAGTTCCGGAAGCACTTCTATGACACACGCTTGTTTTTCGACCCGTTCGCCGGGGGCAAGTTCGCTCATTACCTCTTTCGGGCGTACGACGAGCGCGACAAGCCGGCGACTGTCGAGACTGCGCACCAGCGAATTGAAGAGGCTACCCTCTTCGTCGATGCGGCACATGAATGCTACACACGCCTGGGCTCGGCACTCCGCGGCTCCGTCGTTTCCGTCGAGCCCAACGCCTAACGGTAAGGGCGATCACCATGGAGAGCCAAAAGCTACAGCTCAAGATCTTCGTCACGCCGGAGTCGGCGAAAACGGTCCAGCCCGAGTCGTTCATCAAGGTATTTCACCGCTGGATCAAGGAACGACTTCTCCCTGAGCTCGTCATCGATGTCGCCAACTATGCTCACGTGCCCGAAGGCCCGGGCGTGGTGCTGATCGGGCACGGCTCGGACTATTTCATGGATCAGGGGGAGGGCCGCCTGGGACTCCTCCACAACCGCAAGCGCAGCGGTCCGCCGGCGCAGGAACGCCTCGCCGACCTGGCGCGTCGCACCCTCTACGTGGCCGTGCTTTTGGAGCGCGAGCCTGTATTCGCCGGCAACCTTCACTTCGCAACGAACGAGCTCTCATTCCGAATCAACGATCGCCTTGCCGCACCGAACAATGACTCGACATTCGAGTACGTCAGGTCCGCGCTCGAGACGATGGGAAGAAAAATCTTCGGTGGACCGATCGAGCTCGTGCGCACCGGTGGACCGAAGGAGCTCTTCTCGGTCCGATTGACGACCGCCGCATCCCCACCACTCTCGACGTTGCTGGAAAACGCCGGGGGCCCTCCGAGTGCCGACGCTTCGCTGATCGTCTGACACATGCAGACGCGACTGGTCCCAGCGATTTCCGGTCGTGCGGTGGCTCTGAGTCCTTCGTGCTGACGCGACGCAATTTGCTCCAGGCGGGATCGGCGGCGACCCTCGGCGGAGCTTGTCGCGCGCGCGATCACAGCGTCGTTCGCATGGGCTTCATGACTAATTTGACTCACGCACCCGCAATGTTGGGGCTCGCGTCCGGCCGAATCGAGCGAATGCTCGGCGCCAGAATCGAGACGCGCAGTTTCCGCGCGGGCCCGCGCGTCCTGGAGGCCATCGTGGGCGACGCCATAGACGTTGGCGTGTCGGGCCCCGCGGCGATCGTCTACACGCACGCTCGGCATCCCGGATTGCTCCGGGTAGTTTGTGGTTGCTCGTCTGGAGGCGCCTCATTCGTAATCACAAGCGCATCCAGGATCGCTGGCGCGAGGGACTTGCGTGGAAAAACACTTGCGACCACGCAAATTGGGACGACCCAAGACGTCTCGCTGCGCAAGTACATCCGCAATCATGGTTATGAGCCGTCCGAGAGAGGTGGCGACGTCACGGTGCGCGCTCTGGATCCGATGACGATCCTGACCGAGATGCGCCGCGGCGCGCTCGATGGCGCATGGCTTCCGGAGCCGTGGGCCACTCGCGTCGTCATCGACGCCGGCGCGATACGCCTCGTGGACGAACGAGATCTGTGGCCCAATCGGATGTTCCCGACGGCCCTCGTTGTAGCGAGTGGCAATTTCATCGCGCAATGGCCGGCGCTCGTACCGCGACTCGTCGCCGCGATGCGCGAAGAGGTGGACCTCGCCATTCGATCCCCAGTGGACGCACGCGTCGCGGCGCGCGAAGAGCTCGGACGGCTCACCGGAAAAAAGCTCCCGGCGCCCATCGTCGAAGAGGCTTGGCGCTTCATCGACCTCACCTCCGATCCGCTTGCTGAGGCGCTCGACTCCATCGCAGAGGACGCCAGGGCCCTCGGCCTAGTGCCGCGCGTGTCGTGCAAGTCGCTCTTCGGCTAACGTAGGGCCCCTCCACGTGGAAACCGAGATCACCAAGACCAAGACTCTCAACCACCTCCGAACACTGGAGGCGGAGAGCATTCACATCTTGCGCGAGGCGGTCGCGGAATTCGAAAACCCCGTGATGCTCTATTCGATCGGCAAGGACAGCTCGGTGATGCTCCGGCTGGCCCAAAAGGCGTTCGCTCCCGCGGCCTTGCCCTTCCCGCTTTTGCACATCGACACGACGTGGAAATTTCGCGAGATGATCGCGCACCGCGACCGGACGGCGAAGGAGACGGGCGCAGAGCTCATCGTTTATACGAATGTCGAAGGACTCACGCAGAACATCAATCCGTTCGACCACGGAAGTAACAAATACACGACGGTGATGAAGACCGAGGCGCTGAAGAAGGCGCTGACGAAGTACCGGTTCGACTGCGCGTTCGGTGGCGCGCGCCGCGACGAGGAACGGTCTCGCGCGAAAGAGCGCGTGTATTCGTTTCGCGATCGGTTCCACCAATGGGATCCGAAGAACCAGCGTCCCGAGCTTTGGTCACTTTACAACGGCCGGATCAACCTCGGCGAGAGCGTTCGTGTGTTTCCGTTGTCCAACTGGACCGAGCTCGACGTGTGGCTTTACTTGTGGGCAGAGAACATTCCGGTCGTACCCCTGTATTTCGCAAAGGCGCGGCCGGTGGTTTCACGCGGCGGGACGCTGATCATGGTGGACGACGAGCGCATGCGGCTCGACCCCGGCGAAAGGCCGATGGAGCGGGTCGTTCGATTCCGTACGCTCGGCTGTTACCCACTTTCGGGCGCCATTGAATCGAGCGCGACGACGGTGCCCGCCGTCATCCAAGAAATGCTTCTCACCGCTCAATCCGAACGACAGGGCCGTCTCATCGATCACGACGAGGACGCCTCCATGGAGAAGAAGAAACGCGAAGGATATTTTTGATGAGTTCAGAGAGCGAGCTCATCGCCTCGGACATCGAGGCGTACCTGCGACGGTACCAAGACAAGGAGCTGCTCCGCTTCGTCGTCGTTGGCTCGGTCGACGATGGCAAGTCGACTCTCATCGGACGCCTCCTTTACGACACCGGTTCGGTCTATGAGGACCAACTCGCGGCCGTTCGCAAAGCCACGCAGCTCAAGGGCACGGACATCGACCTCTCGCTGATCACGGACGGTCTCGCCGCAGAGCGAGAGCAAGGGATCACCATCGACGTCGCCTACCGTTACTTCAGCACACACGCACGGAAGTTCATCATCGCCGACACACCCGGGCACCTTCAATACACCCGCAACATGGCCACTGGCGCGTCGACGGCGAATGCGGCCATCATTCTCATCGACGCTCGGCTCGGTGTCCTCCAGCAGAGTCGCCGCCACGCGTACATCGCATCGCTCCTCGGCATTTCGCACCTCGGAGTCTGCGTGAACAAGATGGACCTCGTTGCCTATGAGAGCGAGGCATTCTTCCGCGTCCAATCCGAGTTTTCTTCGTTCACCAGGAACCTATCGTTCGCCGACGTAACCTTCTTCCCGATCAGCGCACTCGATGGAGCCAATTGTGTTCATCGAAGCGCGAAGATGCCGTGGTACGACGGGCCTACGGTGCTCGAATTTCTCGAGCGCGTTCCGGTCGATGCGGCGCGTGGAAACGAGCATTTTCGTTACCCCGTTCAATACGTCCTGAGACCCAGCCTTGACTACCGCGGATTCGCGGGCCGCATTGCGTCTGGCGTGGTCAAGCAAGGGGACGCGATCATCGCCTTGCCTTCGGGCAAAACGAGTCGCATCAAGGCAATCGACGCGTTCGATGGTCCGCTCACGGAGGCTTTTGCTCCCCAGTCGGTGACGCTTCGGCTCGAGGACGAGCTCGACGTGAGCCGTGGTGACATGCTCGTCCATCCCGACGACCTTCCGCGCATGACGCGTACATTCGACGCCGACCTCGTCTGGATGCACGACGCCGTGCTCGACCGGAGCAAGACGTACCTGCTGAAGCACACGACCCAGATGGTCCGTGCCGGCGTCGATCGTATCCACTGGCGCAGAGATATGGATACGCTCGACAAAGTCGATGCCTCGACGCTGTCGTTGAACGACATCGGACGCGTAACCCTGACGGCGCACACGGCTATTTTTCTCGATCCATATGCCGACAACAGGCAAAGCGGATCGTTCATCCTCATCGACACGATCACGAACAACACGGTCGCTGCCGGCATGGTATCCGCGGACGCGCCACATCGGACTCTTGACGCGGTCGCGAATGAGGCGCGCGCGAACCTACGC
>JALYHX010000930.1 GCA_030776305.1 Myxococcota bacterium | reverse complement strand
ATCCCTGGGGCACCGTGCGGGCGACCGTCAGAGCGCGAACGACGCGCCCCTCGGGCGACTCGTACGGCGTGAATGGCTGCTCTCCGTCGCTCGTGATCTCGACGAGCGACGCTTCCCAGCGGTCGATACAGAACCGGGCCCCGACCAGCGCCATACCTTCGGGGCAGGTTTGGCCTTTTGGGCTCGTTCCATACGCCGTCCGGCGAACGAGCTCACGACATCCGCACGCGGTCAGGGCAACTAGGAAGATGCCTGGAATCGCCAGCTTCACGGGTGAGGAATCAGGTGCGTGAACCACGCAGCGGCCCCTGCCGCCATGACGACCAAGAGCGCCACCGTCATGCCGACACGCGTCGCGGCGTTCGGTTTCCTTTCGTTCGGCCCGGCGACGGGTGAGAACGGGTATGGAATGGAAGGCCGGCTCGTCGGTGCGGCCACCCGCGCACTGGAAGTCGCCGGGGTCACAATTGGCGCGGCAGACCGCGAGGGCCCCGTTGGCGGAGGCAGTTGGGGAGCGGTCAAGGGCTCCTCCTCGAGCGCCGCGAGGTTGCCTGCGGAAAGTCCCGAATGCGAAGTATGCAAAGGGCTGTCCTCGCGCTTCGTGCCAACGGCGATCTCGTCAATCCAGGAACTGGCGTACCCGCCGGTGGCCAGTATCGGTTCGTTTGCCCCTTGCAGAATCGGCACTTCGAGCAGCTTGGGACCCTCGTCGACGCCCGCCTTGTCGTCGGTCAAGGACGTGAACTCGAGGAGCGCCTCTTCGATGAGCTTGTCGATGATGCTCGTTTGGACCGGGCGATACCGCTGCCGCTCCCTCATCGCCCCCTGAACCAACGTGCCGATATCGAACGTGCTGACCGGAACGCCATGTTTGAAAAGGAACTTCGAGAGGTCCATTCCAAGTGCGCGCGCCGTTTGGTAGCGCTGCGCCGGTTCACGCGCGAGCGCGCGAGCGATGATGCGTTCGAGCTCGGGCGAGACGCGCGTGTTGATCTGGGAAATGCTCGGCACTTCCGACGTCTGCACCTTCTTGACCGTCTGGAAATCGCTGTCGCCCAGGAACAAGCGCCGGCCGGACAGGAGCTCCCACAAGATGATGCCTACCGCGAACACGTCCGTGCGCGCATCGACCTCTTGTGCCATCGCCGCCTCGGGCGAGAGGTAAGAGAATTTGCCCTTGATGATGCCCGGCTCGCTTCTCTCGAGCTGGCTGTTCGCCTTCGCGAGGCCGAAGTCCACGACTTTTACTTCGCCGTACTTGGTGATGAGCACATTCGGCGGCGACATGTCACGGTGGACGATGTGAAGCGGAACGCCATGCGGATCGGTCAGCTCATGGGCGTACGCGAGCCCCTTGCAGAGCTCGAGCGAGATGTACACCGCCGCTTCGACCGGAAAGTCGCGGCCGTGCTTCTTGAGGTGTTCGATGATGGCCTTGAGGTTCGCCCCGTCGACGAACTCCATGACGATGAAAAACGCGTTGTCACCGACGCCGATGTCGAAGACCTGCACGCAGTTCGAATGCGAGAGCTGCGCAGAAAGACGCGCCTCGTCGAGGAACATCGAGATGAACTTCTTCTTCGATGACAGGTGGGGGAGGACGCGTTTGATGGCGACCTGTTTGCGGAACCCTTGGAGCCCTTCGCTCTCGGCGCGGAACACCTCCGCCATGCCGCCCGATTCGAGCTTCTCGATGACGCGATAACGCTGGTGGCTGTCGGACATGGGGGCGCGGGACCGGCCTCAACCCCTAAGGTGCCACTCGCCGCAACGGAGGGTCAAGGCGGGGATCCGACACGGCGAACGAAACTCGGGCCGGCGTGGCTCGTATCGGTTCATTGCTCGTCGCCCAGTCGGGGAAGCTTGACAACCTTGGCCCGAGGCGGTTTCGATGGTCCGCCACGCGGCACCCGGCAGCCGTGGCTGACGCATTCGGTCCGAGAGAGTTCGGCGCAACCAAGGCAGTGCCGGTCCCCAATATGTCCCACCATAGGTCGTTTGCGCGAGGTTTCGAAAGCCTCTTACTCGCTGCGGCCGTGTTGGTTTTCGCGCCGGACGCTCGCGCCACCGACGCCGAATTCACGAGCGACACCGCGGCGCAGTTCTATGACGTGCGCTCGCCGACCGGCGAGACCATTCTCATGCGCCGCCGCCTCACGACGACGCTCGGGGTGAGCGCGTACGATCTGCTCAAGACGCCACCGGGTGACCCGAAGGCTGCGGACATATCGCTTCGCGCACGACTCCGTTACGACGCCGATTACGGCGCTTCTGGAGCGACGGCGGACCCCACGAGTCCCGGCAGTCGCAACAGCTTCGTCCCCGGGTTCTCACAAGGCGCGGTCGACCTGATGTACGCCTACGTCGAGGGACGGCGCCTGCTGAAAGGCTGGCTCGGCTTCAAGCTCGGGCGGCAATACGTCACCGACGCGCTGGGGTGGTGGTCGTTCGACGGAGGCGCCATGAGCTTGACGACTCCCTACTTTGCGAGGCTCGAGGCATACGCCGGGTTCGAGCAGCGCGGCGGAATGCCTCTCAGCAACGCGCGTTTCGAGGCGGATGGAATCTGGCGCGGCAACCGCTCGAACTTCGACCCGACCGTTCGAGATCTGTATTCGAGCTTTCAGCCGTCGGCGGCAGCACCCGCGTTCGGTGCGGCGCTGGAGTCCACGGGGTTCACGTGGCTCCACGGACGACTGTCCTACCGGCGGGTTTACAATACTGGCCCCTCCAACGTCACCGCGTTCACGAGCGGACTTTACGCTCCCGCGCAGTACGACGGGTGGCGAATCTCGTCGGACAGGCTTGGCTACGCGATCGACGCGACCTGGTCGGGCGTAGGCGGCGCGAAGGGAGGAATCGTCTACGACTTTTATCGGACCGACGTGACCCAAGCGTACGCGTCCATCGAGGGCTACCTCGGATCGAAGGTGACGATCGGCGTCGACTACGACTACTACGTTCCGTCGTTCGATGGCGACAGCATCTGGAATTTCTTCGCCGGCGAGCCGATGAACGACATCTCGGTGCGCGCGAATGTCGACGTGGATCGGCGACTCTCGGTTGCGGGCGGGGCCCACGTTCGCGTTTTCACCGTGCAAACAGCGGCGTACAGTCCGACGTCGTCGTCGCCTCCCCCGTCGCTAAATTACGTCCCGCTCGCCACGTATTTTCCGACTAGTGCCCAGGGATTCGACGAGGGCGGCAATCTCTCTCTACGCTGGCGAACGGGCGAAACCGCGTTCGGGGTCCGGGGTAGCGGCAATTTCGGAAAGGACGACGGAGACCGCGTCGGGGCGGACGTTTCCTGCGAGCACGTCTTCGAGACGCGTTACGTCGTCAGTGGCCGCGCCGGCGTATGGCAGTGGAACGACAAGATTCGCCCTGACCGTGACGCAACGAGTGTCAACTACGTCGCGGGCATCGGGTATCGTTTCGCTTCCCGGGCGCAAGCGATGGTCGAGTGGCAACACGACATCAACCGGCTCGTCGGACAGCGCTTCCGCGTGATGGCCTGGCTCACACTCGCGGTGATGAAATGAGCAGGCTTCGCTCGCTCCCTTCGCTCGGTATGGCGGTGCTGCCGATCGTGGCAGTTCTTCTGGTCGTGCCGATGGCGCTCGCCGAGGCGCCGAGGCTGCATGGACTGGCACCGCTGGCGGGCGATCAAAGGGTCCCGGGGAAACTCCTTCCTCCCGGCGCCTTCGAAATGGACTCGGGACCGAGCGATGTCATTTTCCCATCGCAGCGCATCCCGCTTCGATTCAACCATGCAAAGCACGTGAGCAAAGAAGTCGGCGCGACCTGCAAGACCTGCCATGCGGGCGCGTACCGCAGCGCATCGGTGTCCGATACCCTGGTACCCTCGGGCGTCGTCTGCGACGCGTGTCACTCGACCGATCACGACGACGCGACGAAGGTGAAGCCGGGGGACGAGCCGATGGGGCAGTGTGCCTATTGCCACCTCGGGCACAAGGCGAGCGACGGCAATGCGGTCGCCGAGGTGCAGTTACCGCGGGCCAACCTGCTCTTCAGTCACAAGGCTCACGTCGATCGCAACATCGGCTGCGCGCAGTGCCACGGCCCGGTCGACCAACTCGAACTCGCGACGCGGGACCAGCTTCCGCGCATGCGCGGATGTTTTCACTGTCACCAGATGCCAGACTCCGCCTCGCGTGGCGACGCCAAGAGCGCCTGCGACACCTGCCATGTACGGGGAGATCGAGGCACAGGGATCAAGACGATGTTCGCGAGCGGCACTCTTTCACCCCCCCGCTGGCTCCACAACGCAGAACACACTCCCGATTTCATCGAACGGCACAAGTGGGTCGCCGCCGACGACTCTGCGTTCTGCGCAAACTGCCACAAGGAGGACTTCTGTACGGACTGCCACGACGGGCGTGTCAGGCCCCGCAGCATCCACCCGAACGACTACCTGAACATGCACGCCATCGAGGCGCGCATGGCGACGGAGCGATGCACGAGCTGTCACCGCGAGCAAAGCTTTTGTCTCGATTGTCACATGCGTGTGGGCGTCGCCGAGTCGGGGCCACCATCGGCAAGGGACAGTGGCCGCTTCCACCCGCCGAAGAGTATCTGGAGCGACCCACCCCGAAAGGCGGGACATCACGCGTTCGAAGCCGAGCGAAACCTGAACGCATGCGTGAGCTGTCACATCGAGCGTGATTGCGTCACCTGCCACGGCGGAGCTGGCATGGGCGCAGGATTCAACCCGCATCAAAACGGCTTCGTCGGAGGG
>JALYHX010000929.1 GCA_030776305.1 Myxococcota bacterium | reverse complement strand
CCACAGCGCATACGCCGGTGGCTCATCGCTTCAGGTACGCGTCGCGACGACGAGCCATTCGAGATCGCCCAACGGGTCGACACGCACTTTCCACTCGCGGCCGAGTGCCGTCCGCCACTGCTGGTCGGAAAATACGCGGCCCTCGATCGACGCGTCGGTCGCCCGGTCCTCATAGACGAACGTCGCGGGTCCCGTCCGGCGCACGCTGCCCTCTCCGAGGGGGGCGAGGACATGCAGTCGCTCCAGCCACGCCGGCGACGGGACCTCCACGACCCAGGCTCCGCCGCTTCGCACCACATGCGCGAGGAGGAGCGCCAGTCGCGAGAGTGACCGTTCGTCGGGTGGATGCGCGAGGGTGCCGTGAAGTGCGACCGCCGCCTCGAACGACTCGTCGCCGAATGGAAGCCCTTCCCAGAAGTCGGCGTGGACGAGTGTGACGGGGCGCGCACGTCGTGCACACCGCGCGAGCATCTCGCCCGAGACGTCGACGCCCGTCGGCGCGTACCCTGCATCCAGCAGCGAGGTGAGCTCTCGCCCAGTGCCGACGCCCAGGTCGAGCACGCGCGCGGGAGGGGGCGGCAGTTCGCGCAAGACGCGAACCATTCGCCGTCTCGATTCGTCGGTCGGGAGAGCATATGACCGCTCGTACCGCCCCGCGATCGCATTGAAGAATCGTGCGGCTGTGCCGACGATCATCGGCGCACGATTTCGCAGTAGGCCAGATACGTCGCCTCGTGGATACCTGCGAGCGAAATTGCATTCGCGAGGATGCGTCCGCGATCGGCGGTGCTCCAGGGCCTGTAGGGCATGCGCTTCGCGCCGCGCCGGTGAGCTTCGCCGAGTCGCGCTCCGAGATACGCGGCGAGCGGCGCGAGGTCCTCCGGCCGGAGCGTCACGAAATCGATCTTGTCCTCTTGCGGTGACAGGCGGCGTGCAAACATCGATGAGCCTCGCAACCGCGTGAACCCGATCATGCGGGGAGGATATGCAACGCACGCCCGGATTGCGGCACACACGCGCTCCGCCGGCTCGAGGTGTGGCGGACGCACGAGGCACGCTGCCGATGGGCTGTCTTCCTGCTTCATGTCGAAGACCCACGCCCCGTCGCGTCCCCCTTTTCCACGAACGAGCACCGCGACACGCAGGCACCCCAGACTTCCCGTTCCCGCGACCCGAAAGGCCGCGTCGATGACGACGAGGGCCTCGTCGGGGGGTCGCTGGGCATCGGGAATGCGCTTCGCATATTTCGCGAAGGCGCGCTCCGCTCTTGTGCGCAGCTTCGGTGAGAGCTCCTGGTAGCGGGGACCTCGAATGAAACGCCGCTGTCCATTGACGACGCTCGTGCGCGCGTCGAGTAGCTGGTTGCGCGTGCGTAAACGCACCTGGTCGACGAGCGACGTGACGGGGCGGGCGGGGGGCGGGGCCTTTTGACTATGAAATACCGCTCCAACGTATGCGTCGATCAGCCGGTCGCAAAGGTCAAGGGTACGCGGGCCGTCGGCGCCCATCTCGCGGCCACCGAGCACGATGCTCGTCAAAAGACGCACGACGTCGAATCGCCAAGGTCCGACGAAGGCCTCGTCGAAATCGTTCACGTCGAAGACGATGCGGTCGTCTTCCTCCCTCGACCGGTCGACCACGCGTGAATCGGCGCGGTATGCTCCGAAGTTCTCGAGGTGCGCATCGCCGACCAGCCATCCCACGCCTGCCGGCCCCTCCGAGAGCCGTTCGTGGCGATCGATCAGGCCGTAGAAGAGAGGCGCGGATCCGCGCAGGAAGGCGAGTGGTGATGCAACCATGCGGCCGATCTTGTGAGCGAGCAGGTCGCTGAAGCGAGCGGTGCGCTCCCGATCGATTTGTAGCTGACGGCGCGCGAGTCGGAGGGGATCGACGGAGATCACTTGGCGGAGAATAACCGAGAAGGCGAGGTCGCCGTCGAGGCGGCAAGCGATCGCGTGGCCAGGCAACGTGCTACGAGGTCCCATCGATGCCTTCGAGCTCGACCTCCGCCGGAGACACCGCCGGGCCTCGGTCGCCGCGCCGAACCGCGGTGATCGTCGCAATCCAGCTTACCGGCGTGTCCGACGCGGAGCACGGGTCCGACATCGTGGAGTTGGAACGGCTGGTCCGCACACTGGATCTCGAAGTCGTCGCCACCGTTACGCAGCGGAGGGAGTCCCTTGCCGCGGCCGCCGTAGTTGGAGAGGGAAAGCTCAAAGAGCTTGCGGAGCTGACGGGTGGCAAGGGCGTCGTGCCGTCGGGCGCCCCGGAAGTCAAGACGAAGGCTCGCGCGAAATGGGACGACGCCGCGGGGCGCCACTCGACGGCGAAGGAACAAAAGGAAGAAAAGGACGGCGCCGGCGGGAAAGACGGAGTCGATGCC
>JALYHX010000928.1 GCA_030776305.1 Myxococcota bacterium | reverse complement strand
GGCTCGAAGGCGCGCTGCGGATGCGTCGGGCTGAGCGGGGGGCGAGGCGCCGGAGAGACCTCCCATCTTGTCGCGATCGGCGCGGGCGCCTAGCATCGCGGTTCTGGTCATGGCCAACGCCGCGCGTGAGAGCGAGGAGCGGAGCAATGCTGGAGCTGCCAACGTGGTGGTCGCCCCGGCCATCCTGGCGGTGATCCAGAGTGCGAGGACACCCATCGGCGTCCCACGGCGCGCGGACGCTCCGAAGAGCCTCCCGGGGGTCGAGGGCGTCTGGTGGGCCATCCACGGTCTCTTCGGAGTGCTCCGCCGCGGGGTCGCGTATTCGGTCGAGAATGGACTCGAGCGTTTCGGAGAGGTGTATCGAGCGCCGTTCATCGGCAACTCCGTCGTCGCGATCTGGGACGCCGACGAGATCCACAAGATCCTCAAGAACGAGGACCATGCCTGGTCCACCGCCATGGGCTGGCACGCGCTGATGTTCGAGGGGCTCGACCCGCGCTCCGGAAACATCGGAGCGTTGCTCACCCTCGACTTCGACGACCACCGCGTCGCCCGAAAGCTCGTGCAGCCCGCGTTCACCCTGAACGCGATCAAAGGCTATCTCGCGGTAGCCGAGCGCCGCTTCGATCGAGCCGTGCCCGCGTGGATCGAGCGCCGCCGCGTCTCGTTCAAGTCGGAGATCCGAGCGCTCCTCGCCAGCGTAGCCGGAGAGATCTTCACGGGAATTCAGGACTCGGCGAAGATTGCAGCCCTCGATCGCGCGCTGTCCGACTTTTGGCACGGGATGATGGCCATCACGCGAAACCCGTGGCTCAGCACGACCTTCCGGCGCTCGCGGCGGGGATTCGAGACCCTCAGGACATCGTTCCTCGAACTCGTTCCGGAGCGGAGGAAGCAAGGTGGCGACGATCTCTTCAGTCTCATGTGCCGAGTCGAAGATCGGGACGGTCTGACCGACGAGGCCGTCGTTCGCGTCTTTCTCACCGTCATGTTCGGCGCATTCGACACGACCTCGGCTGCGATGACGAGTATGGCGTACCTCTTGGCGAAGCATCCAGAGTGGCAGGAGCGCCTGCGCGACGAAGCGCAACGCATCCCTCCGGGCGGGCTCGACGTGTCCACCATGAAGAGCATGCGGACGCTCGAATGGGTGTGGAAGGAAACGATGCGCCTCATGCCGGTGAGCTCGTTCGTCCCACGGTGGGCTCTGAGAGAAGTCGAAGTTTGCGGCCACGCCCTGCGCGCGGGAACGCTCGTCGCCCCGATGGCGGGCGCGATTGGGAGGCACCCGAAGTGGTGGAAGGAGCCGTTGAAGTTCGACCCCGAGCGGTTCTCGCCCGAGCGCGCCGAGGACCAACAGCATCCAGGAATCAGCAACCCGTTCGGCGCAGGTGCGCACGCGTGCGTGGGCATGCAGCTCGCCAATCTCGAGATGAAAGCCTTCTGGCACAAATTCTTGGGCGCGTGCCGCTTCTCACTCGAGAAGGACTACGAAGCGCGGCACACGCATACTCCGATGGGGACCGTCTCCGGTAAGGTGAGCCTCCGACTCGAGCCCATACGATGACCACGTGGCCAAACGAAGCTCGTCGCCGCGCGCGCTGAGGCGGGCGGACGCGCGAGCTGCCGACAAGCTCGCGCGTGATCGGGAGCGGCTCGCTCGGCTCGAGCCCGGCGGAGACCCCGCGCGCCCGCTCGATGTGGAATCGGCCTCGCAGGTGGAGCCGCACGCGCTCGCCCTCGTGTGCGTGCGCTGCAGCGGTTCGACCCGACTCGAAGAGCATGCGGCGGTGACGGTGGAGCACGAGCGTCTTCGCGTCGCCCGACTGGCATGCCCGCAATGCGGCGCTCACCGAGAGGTCTGGTTTCGAATCGCGCCCAGGCTTCCGAGCTAGGCAGGCGGGTACCGGGCGCCGCCTCCGCGATCCCGCGATCAGCGCGCGGGGCATGTCGTGGCACAGTGAGCCGGGCCAAACATTCCGTTCGCAGGGGTACGATGCTTGGCACGGCCGATGAAGAGGATACCGCCCGTGGCGCCGAGTCTCCTTCGCGTTCTGGGTACCACGGCGTCGGCGCTTGTCTCCCTCTGCCTCGCCGCGTGCGGCAGCTCGTCGTCCCTCGCGCCGGCTGATGCGGCTGCATCATCTGACGCCCCGAGCCAAGAGGACGCGGCGCGAGGCGATGGAGCTTCACACGCGAGCGAAGCGGGCGACGACCAGGACTCGGCCGAAGCCGCTGACGGAACGGCATTCGATTCGGCGAGAGCGTGCGCGCCAACAGCAGTGTCCTCGCTTCCCGGCGTCACCTTCGAGTCCCCTCAGCAGTCGTCGACGTTCACGGTCGCCGAAGCAGCACGAGGAATTGCGTTCACATACGACGTCGTCGTCGACTCCGACGTGCCCAACGTGACCCCGGACGCTCAGGGAACGTGCAGCCCGCCGGACCCCAGTGGACTTATCGTGCACGAAGTCATTTCCGGAAACGCTCAGAACTACTGCGTGTGCGACCAGGGGCGCTGCATGCAGACCCAGCCCGAAGGCACGGTCCCGGCGGGCACGTACCAGCACAGCATCGTCTGGGACGGCAAAAACTGGAACGGCCCCTCGGACACCGGGAACCCCAAAGGTCCGCCCTTTCCAGCGGGCAACTACACGATCACCCTAGACGCGAGAGGAACGGTGAGGGGGCAGTCGTTCGAGGTGCAGTCGCATTTTTGCTTCACGTTACGAGATGACGCCTCGAGCCAGGTCGATGGCGGCTGCGGCGACGCGCAGTGCACCACGAGTCAGGTCTGTGTCCAGCCAGCGTGCTGTCCGGCGTGCACACCGCCGCCTGACGGGGGTCCATGTCCCCTGGGCACAAGCATGGACCGCTGCCCCATCGGCGGCTTCATGGCTTGCATCACGGCGTGCATCCCGCCAGCGCCCCATTGCGCGGATCCGCCGGCGTTGTGTCCAGCCGATCCCCCATGCGGGTGCCTCATCCCAGGGGAATGCGGTGCCTCCGGAGGCACGTGCAGCGGGATGGGCGCGTTCCTGAAGTGCAATGGCTGCTTCTGACCGCCACCGTCTTTGCCCGATCGATGAGGGCATGTAGCCACTCGTAGAGCCACGGACAGATCAAGCCTTGCCTAGACGCTCGAGGCCGCCACGTGGGGACCGGTGTGTGACAACACGCCGACCTCATTGAGCAATTTCAAGCCACACCTCGCCCGACGCGCGCAAGCCTGGCGCCCCGTCCTCCACCGCCGCCCGACCGCCACCGGCCCTACGCGATGTCGAGGGCGACCTGCGCGGACGCGTTCTCGTCGACGAGGTCGTCGGCTGGATCGCGCGCTCGCGCAATCGGCGGCGGCTCGGTGGGCATGCCCAGGTGGGCGAGGATGTGGCGCGCGACGTCGCGCTCGGTGATGACTGCGATCACGCGCAGCCGGCCGTGGCACTTGGGACATTCGAGAGCGTCCACGGAGAGACTTCGGCGGAGCAGCCTTGCCCAGTCGACACGTGGCTGCGTCGCGTAGAGCACGCCGCCGAGCAGCCGATCCCAGTTCCGGACGGAGATGACGTTGGGTGCCAGCCGGATCACGTCGCCGGGCTGCGCCGGCGCTGCTGACAGGCGCAGGAGCGCGACACTCGTCACGACGTCGTTCGCCGGGGCTAGGGAGCTCGCGCTCGTTCCGCTCGCCGCTGACGACGAGGGGGGTGTCAAGGTCGCGCCCCGCCCGCCGCCATCCTTCGACCTCGGAGCCGTCCTTGTCTTGGCGTTGGGTGGAACTCTCACGGGCATTCGAGCGGCGAGTCGTCCATGTAGCCGTGGCGACGTAGCCATGCGATGGACAGCCGCGCCGTTCGAGCGAGGATGGCGTCGAGATCGGCCGGCGTCGGCGGCAATGCCGGATGAAACACAGGGTGGCCCTCGGTGTCGCGCGCGAACACGCTGTCCAGAACGGCAAGGTGATAATGGACGCGCAGGTTCAGCGAACCGAACCGCTGAACGAAGTTGACCAAGCCGCACTGTGGATCCTTGACGCCTTCGCGCGCGAGCGGTAGCT
>JALYHX010000927.1 GCA_030776305.1 Myxococcota bacterium | reverse complement strand
CTGCTCGGGCGTGCGGAGGGTCAGGTTTGCGTCCGCTCCCTCGCTCTGCTCGGGCGTGCGGACTAGCATAGCGCGGCCCGATGTTCCCTGCCGATCCGCGCTTCATCGCTTTGCGCGACTGGCTACCGGGGCAGGCGCTGCGTGGTACGCAAGGCGCGCAGTATCACTTGCGCGAGCGGGTCGGCGAGGGCGCGAACGGCTGGGTGTTTCGAGCGAGTTGGGACGAGCCGGGAGGCTACGAGGTAATCGTCAAAGTGCTGCGGCCCGACGTGGTCACGACTGAATCGTTCGCCCGGTTCGAGCGCGAAGCGCAAGTGCTGCGGATGCTCGGACAGGCAACTCGACCGAATCCCCACGTCGTGCGCTTCTTCGACCACGCGACCGCGCGCGTTCCCGCTCCTCCCGGGGCGATCCGACGGATCTCCCGTTCACGGTCATCGAGTACGTGAGGGGACCCACCCTCGAGCATATCTTGGCGCGCACCCCCGGCGTCGGAATGCCGCTCGATCGCACGCGCCGCATCGCACGCCAGATCGTGCTCGCGCTCGACGACGTTCACGCGCACAAAGTCGTCCATCGCGATCTCAAGCCCTCCAATGTCTTGCTCGCGACGGAAGGAGGGGTCGAGGTCGCCAAGGTGACCGATTTCGGGCTGGTGAAGCTCGTGGACATCGGCCTCGGACGAACCACTGCGCTCGCGGGGGCCACGCTTGGGTACGCCCCGCCCGAGCAGTTCGAACAGGGAAACAGGCGTGTCAGCCAGCGGACGGACGTGTTCTCGTTTGCGGCGCTTCTGTACGAGATGCTGACTGGCGCCAAGGCATTTCCGCACGGAGACAGGGAGAACCCCCTGGTCGTCGTGACACGTCTCCTGAATGGGCCGAGACCAAGTCTCCTCTCAACGCGCGGTTCGCTTCCACGCGAGCTGGTGATGCGACCCGATTTGGTCGAACGCCTCGACGCGCTCATCGTCCGCGCGACCGCGGCGGAGCCAGGCGAGAGGCACGGGTCGATGGGAGAATTCTGGCGCGCGGTCGATCCATGGCTTCGTGCCGCGTACGAACCCGCGTCCCCGCCCGATGGGATCGCCGAAACGGCGATCGACAGGGCGACCGCTGTCGATATGCCGACCCGCCCCCCTTTCGCCCACTTCAACGGTCCAAGCGCGTGGTCGTGGCGCGTCCGTGTCCCGCCGGTGCCCGGCGCCTCAGCGCGCGCGGCAGTGTTCGATCCGAGCGGCGAATCCGCGGTGGCCATCGGTCCTGCAGGGCTGTTGACCTGGGAGGGGTCGACCTGGACCCATCGGCCAGCGACCGCCAACGTCGATGTGCATACCATTCGGGGGGTCGCTTGGTTGCGGCCTGGTGAGCTGCTCGTCTTTGGAAAGGGCGGCCTGGTTGCGCGCCTCGTGCCCGATGCACCACCGGACACGTGGCCTCTGGCGGACCGCGAAGTGACGTTTCTTGCTGCGCACGTAGACGCGCCAGGAACGACGGTCACGCTCGTCGGTGAGCGACCTGCGGGTCGCGCTGAGCGCAATGCCAAGCAGTCGGTGACGACGGGGGTGATTGCCCAGTTCGCTCGCGGGAAGCTGATGTTGCTGGCCGAAGTACCAGCGTGCACTCGCTTGCGCGGCGTAACCCGCCTTCGTGCCGGAGAAATCGTCGGCTGCGGCGATTGGGGAGCTCTCGTCCGAGTGGAGCTCGGCGTCCCCAATCACGTCGGGTCGATCTGCGATGGCCATTTGTACGCGATCGCTGCACTGGCGGATGGCGGCGCCGTAGCCATCGGCGCGGGCGGTCATGCTCTCTCGTTGTCGCCCCGATTGAAAGCGCAGCTTGAGGCAGTGCAAACGACGCGCGACTTACGCGCGCTTGCCATGGATGGCGCGGGCGTCGCGTGGGCCGGGTCGGCTCACGCGCGTTTGTTGCGACGCACCGAGGGAAAATGGGTTCGTATGAGTGGAGAGCTCGGCTTGGCGTCCTCGGTGGTTGCCTTGTGGGCGGCGCCGAGCGCCGTACGCGCGATCTGCGACGACGGCGCGATCATCGAAGGGATTGCCTCGGATGACCACGTCGACCGCTGACGGTGACATCGACCGCGTTGCGCCCAAAGCGCCCGCGGGTCGGAGGCGCACGTCGCGTTTCTTGCGATTGCTTCTGGCCATCACGGTCGTCGTCCACGTGCCCGTGGCGCTCGGAGTCACCGAGTGGGCTCGGAGGGCGCATTGGTGGCAGCCCGAGCTCGTGGGCGCTGGGTGGGCAGTGCTCGGCGTCGCGCTCTTTCTCGGGCGGGCCCGAGCGGGCATGCCCGACCGGCGGCGACACGACGCGTTCGTGCGTCTGGTCGACATCCCCTATTTCATCCACTGGTGCGCAGCCGTCTGGGCGTTCCTGCCCTCCGTCGCCGCGACGGTCATCGGGCCTGCGGTCGACCTTGCGCGGAGAGCGCAGGTGCATCTGCCGATGGGCTGGTATCTCGGAAGTTATGCCTCAGGGCTCGTCGTCTGCGGGTATGGCATCCTGGTCCGGCGGCGGTGGTTTCGCGTCGTGGAGCGCGAGGTACAAGTGACCGGGCTCGATCCGCGCTTGGACGGTCTGCGTATCGCGCAGCTCTCGGATTTGCACGTCGGCACACTGACCCCGCGGCCGTGGGGACTCAGGTGGACGAAGGCTGCCAACCGCCGCGCACCGGACCTGGCGGTCGTTACGGGCGATATGGTCACGAGTGGGACCGAGTATCACGCCGACGTCGCCGACGTGGTCGGGTCGCTGCGCGCGAAGCTCGGCGTATTTGCCTCGATGGGCAATCACGACTACTTCGGCGAGGGCGAGCCGCTCATCTCGCTCCTTGGCAATCGGGGGGTCCGCGTCCTGAGAAACGCCGGCATCGTGATCGAGCGAGATGGCGCGACGCTCTGGCTCGCCGGGATCGACGACACATGGACGCGCCGAGACGACCTGGCGCGTGCGTTGCGCGACCGACCGACCGGTGCGACGACCGTGCTGCTGGCTCACGACCCGGAAAGCTTCGACGAAGCCGTCGCCGCTGGGGTCGAGCTCGTGCTCAGCGGTCACACGCACGGCGGGCAGATCGGCGTTCCGTTCATCTACCGTTGGGTTGGCCTTGCGAACCTTGCACATCGCTACAGGGTGGGCTTTTACCGCCGCGGACGGTCGGCGTTGTATGTTCACCCTGGTCTCGGGACCACCGGCCCCCCCCTGCGTCTTGGCGTCGCGCCGGAAGTGACCATCCTCGTATTGAAATCGGCGTGAGTACGCCAGATCAGTACATACAGTCCGCGCTCGAGAGGATCGCGACGACGCGCGCCTGCGAAGCCTGAAACTGAAGCAGCGCCAGGTTGATCTCCGCTTGGCGGAGCGCTTGTGCGGAGGTGACGAGGTCCAAACTCGTCCCGAGTCCGTGCAAATAACCTTCGCGAGTGCGCTGGTCCACCCGGAAGGCGAGGTCGCGCTGTTGCTGGGTGACGTCGCGCGACGCGGTCGTCACGCTGACGGCTCGCACCGATTGCGTGACGTTGACGAGCGCGTTGAGGCGCGTCGCGACGAGCCCTTGTCGCGCCTGATCGGCCGCGGCGCGTGCGTCGCGAAGAAATCCGTATCGAGCGCCACCGTCCCAGATGGGGACGTTCAGCAGGGCCTGGACGTTCCACGTCGTCGCCGGGCCGAAGAGCGCCTGGCTGCCCCAGGCAACCTGGGATGCAAGCGCGATCGACGGCGAGAATTGCAACCAAACGTCGTTCACCAGTCGCTCGGCAACGACGACGCGCTCCTTTGCGGCGAGAATGTCGGGGCGGCGCTCGACGTCGTCGCCGAAGTGGCATGTGGCGGCGACGGCGCTCTCGAACTCCGCCAGATCGAGGCTTCCAGGTGCCGCGATCGCGACGCGCGAGCCGAGCGCCAACCCGAGGCTCTCGCGAGTTTGACGCAGCGACTCGTCCCCGCTGATGACTTGCGCCCGCGACGCGGCAACGTCTTGCTGCGCTCGATCGACGTCGAGCTCCGTTCCGCTCCCCATGCGCGTTCTCGTTTGAGCAAGCGCGAGTCGAGCCAACGAAGCGCGCAGCCCTACGCGGTTCAGTTCCGCCAGGCGCTCCGTGGCGAGCGTCGCGAGCATAGCGCCGACGATCCCTTGGGCGATGGTCCTTCGCTTTTCGGCGAGGTCCATCCTGGCCGCCTCCGCATTCCGCTCGGCCGTACCCACGCCGTAGATGCCGCGGGGATTGCCGATGTTCCAAACGGCCGTACCGGACGCGGCCCACACGTCTTGCAGCGGAAGGTTTATGGGTGTTCCGGCGATGGACACTCGCGTCGTGAGCAGCTGATGTGTGAACGACCCCTGGGCGGAGATGGTGGGCAGAATGGCTGCTAGCGCGATGCGCGCCTGGGCCTCCGCGCGAAGTACGTTGTCGTAGGTGGTCAAGTAATCCGGCGACTGGGCTCTGACGAGCTCGAGGGCTTCTTCCCACGACCCCAGCACGCGCGGCGCCTGTGGGGGCGCGACGAGCTGCGGGTCATCGACGTCTGGAGTAGGAGGAAGCATGCTCGAACCAAGCACTGTCCCTGGGTGCATGGGCGCGCCGGGGGTGGGCGCCGCAGCCTTCGCCAGGGCCACCGTGGCAGTCGAAAGCGCGAACGCGATCCACCGTGCGCGGGAGGGGCCGAGACCGCGGCGGTCATGCATGTCGCGCATCCTCACTCGGCGCGCGACGCACGCTTTCAGCGCTGGCCAAGAGGCGGTGCGCGAGACCCCGTATCGTCCTTGTCCGGGTTCTCAAAAGAGCGCTCCTATTTCACGGGCCGTCGTGTCTGCCAAGTCGCTGACAGTGGGGGTTCGATGGTCCAGGGCGAAGTTCGTTGCTCGGCGTCACTTCGCCCAGTCACCCGCGTCGACCCATTCCATGCGGGCGAGCGCCTGATCGCTCCGGTAAACGAGCAGCGGCGCAAGCGCGCGCGCCAGGCCCACGAGCGCGGGGGGCAGGGTCTGCATCGCCGCGTCCTGCCGACTGCCCCCTCCGGCCGCCCCGAGCGCCATCTCCAGCAGCGACTCGGTCTCTCGCGGCATCTCGACGATCGAAGCGTCGGCCGGCAATCCCGCCGCCACGCGCGCCGCCTCGAGCGCTTCACGCAAGCCACCAAGATGATCGATCAGGTGCTTTTCGAGCGCTTGCTGACCGGTCCACACGCGGCCCCGGCCCACGACGTCGATCTGTTCCTTCGTCATTCCTCGTCCCTTGCTGACGCGATCGAGGAACGTGTCGTAAAACTGCTCGACCTTGCGGGCGAGCTCCTGCTGTTCGTCCGAAGTGAAGCCGCGGAAGAAGGACTCGGCGTCGGCGCGCGGAGTCGTCCTGTACGTGTCCATAGTCACCCCGATCTTGTCCAACAATCCGCTCACGTCCGCCTTGCCGTAGAAGACGCCGATCGAGCCTGTGATCGTCAGCGGCAGCGCAAAAATGTTTTTGCTCGCGCTCGCCACGTAGTAACCGCCGCTCGCGGCGACGGCTCCCATCGATACGACGAGCGGCTTGCGTTGGGCGAGCAGCGACAGCTCGCGCCACATCACATCGCTCGCCAGCGACGATCCTCCGGGGCTCTCGATGCGTAGCACGACGGCGCGTACGGTCGGATCGTCACGAACCTCCCGGATGGTCTCGGCCATCGAGTACGAGCCGACGAGCCGCATGTCGACGAGCGGGACGTGTTGTGACCGGCCGTCCACGATGTCGCCGTCCAGATAGAGGATTGCGATCTTCGATGGCGCGCCGAACGAGATTGGAGCTCTCGTTTCGTCCTCGTACTTCACGTAGGACACGTCGTGACCCACGAGCTCCCTGGTCGCTCGCTCGAGCTCGTCATCGAAGGCGAAACCGTCCACGAACCCTGCCGTCAGGGCTTCGGCAGCGACGAACGGTGCTTTACGCGTTTCGTCGCGAATGCGCTCTTCGCTCAGATGCCGATAAAGAGACAGGTTTCGGACGAACACCGCCTCTTGCTGTCGAAGCAGGTCTTCGTGATCCGCCGCCGCGACGGCGCCGGCATGCTCGTTCGTGAATTGCTCGGGCGCCGTCTTGTGGGGTCCCACGCGAACGAATTCGGCACGTATCCCGACCTTGTCGAGCAGTCCCTTGAGGTAAACGTACTGCGACGCGAGGCCCGCGTAACGCACGCCGCCTGCTGGGGTCACGACGGTTCGGTTCGCGCTCGCGCACACATAGAGAGCCTTGGAGCCGGCGTCCTCGAACGAGCAAAGGACTTTCTTGTGCCGCGCCCGCAGCACGCGGATTGCGTCGGCCAATTCCTCCGCGTGTGCGAAGGAGCTTGCGGGCTCCGCGCGGAGCACGAGCGTGACACTCGTCACGTAGCGCTCCGCGGCGAGACCCCAAAGTGTTCGCAGAAGAGCGACATGGCCGCGCGTCGAAGGCACTCGTTCGAGACGAATCCAGACGGATCGGGGCAGGCGAGGGATGCCCGGCTGGGTGTAACCGGCGATCGCCGCCGTCACGTACTCGGCTTCGCTCGCGTTGCTGCCAAGGCCGTTGCCAAAGAGGGCACCTCCGCCTGCGCTCAGGCCGGCGAAGTGCAACTCGAGCCCGCCCATGCCGACGATGCCACGGTGCGAGTCGTTGGGGAGATGGGCGACCTCGATGCTACCCAGCAGTCTCCCGAACGATGGCACGTCGACGGCGACCGTCCCGCGTGGTGTCCATTGGTCTGCGCCCTGCCAGTACTGAAGCTCCAATCCGAGATCGACGATGCGCCGGCCTGTCGGACGGAACGCCACGGCGAGCGTGTATCGGCCGTCGAGGACTGGAAGGTTGTCCTGGAATGGCGGCGGGATCAGCCCAGTGCTCGGGCGGTTGAAATCGCGTGCGATCGCGGCGAATCCCAGGCGGGTGTCGGGCCGCCAGGACAGCGCGGCGCTGATTCCGAGCAGGCCGTCGACGTACGCGTTCCGGGAGTACGAGCGCTCGAGCGAAATACCGAGCGATGCACGGTCGCCGAGTTGCGCCGCCAGGCCCCAGGTGACCCAGGCGTAGTCATAGCCTCGATAGGGAAAGCCAATCCCCACCTCGGGCCCTCCGGATGGCGGCTGCACGAGATCGACGCGCAACGCGGTCGACAGGCCGAAGAGAAGTGGGGCCGCCAGCTCGAACGCATGGCCGCAGCCGACCTTCACGACCTGACCTGGACAATGGACCCAGGTCCACCGGAGCTCCGGCGCGGGGAGCCACGCGAGGTTGGCTGGATTGAGGATCACCGCGTCCGCGGTGTCGGTCGACGTGACGCTTCCGCCGGGCGATGCCACGTGCTCGGCGCTCGTGGGCAGCGGGTCGGCGTGTGCGCGCGGTTCCAGCAGCAGCCCCGTGAACGCCACAAGAGCTGCGCCGGCAGTGCGTACGCGCATTTTGCGAACACAATAGTCGATCGACAGAGCTCTTCCAGCTCTCTTCGCTAGAGCATCCCACGCTCATTCGCGATGGCGCGAATGTCGTCGCGTCGCGCGGCGAGCTCGTCGTTGTCCTTCACGGGCAGGAACCGCGACGCGATCCCTTCGCGTGGCACACGGACGTAGGATGCACGCATCGCGGCCGACAGCTCCTGAAGGAGGCGCTCGAATTGCACGGCGATGTGGTCGCCGACCTTCTTCTCCACCTCGAACCAGCTCCATCGCACTCGCGTGCGGATGAGGGCCTCCGCGCGTACGAGAAAGGTGTTCGTGTTGAACACGGGAACGGTGGCCGCATCGAAGGACTTCGGCAGGCGGAACTCTTCGAGCACTTGCAGACGGCGCGTCACGCGGTCCTCGTCGTCGCGAACATCTGCCCATACGGGAATCCCCCCGCGGTCGCCGGCGACCTTCGGCGCGACTTCCACCATGACGTCCGCACCATTGTCGATGAACCAGCCAAGCAACGCGGGGTCGATCGTCGCGCCGAGGTTGTCGAGGTTGGCGATCCAGGCGTATCGGCCGCCGCGCGCAACGAACGCCGAGAGCAAGCCGGAGCGTCGCAGCGCGTCCGGCAGATCGCCGTGTCCGGTCGCATAGGTGCTCGGCTCGCCGTCCTGGCCGCGCAGTAGCCGACCGGCGCGCGTCAGCCGGAGGCCAACGTCCTGTCGAAAGGTCCGGACATGTGGTGGGGCGCCCAGCCGCGCGAGCTCGTCACGGATGGGTCCGTCGGTCGCCTCGCTCGTCATCAGCCAAAGGGGTAGGGAAGAGCCCGCGCGCCTCGACCACGACGCATTCTCGTTGAGCCTCAGGGCAAGAAATGTGTGCGCGTCGAATGCTTCGACGAGCGCTTTGACCACACCGCCCATGCGTGTCGCCATTCCGCCCGCCATGACGCAAAGGGCAAGCTCGCTCCGACCGATGGCGGCCAGTCCGATTGCGGCGAGCCGCTCGTACTCGGGCGATGTCGACGGAGGCAGCTCGGCCAGGTCTTCGGGACGCGGCGGTTCGACGGGGCCGCTCACTCGGTTCCGGATGTCGCCGTCCGTCGTCGTTTCGCCGCGGGCACGCGCGTGAAGGGGAGCGGCGAGCGCCACGAGGCGCTCGGCGTCAAACCCGCCCGCGTCGAGGCGCGATTGAAGTGACGAGGGAAGACTCGCGAGTTCGGCTCGAAGCTCAGTGGCGCTCATCACAGTTGTCGGAGGTGGCGTCGACGTCGCGATGGTAAGCTCAATCAACGCAGCACGGTGTAGCAAGGGCGCGACGATGAACAAGGCAGTCTTCCCATGCCTTTTGACTGCTGCCGTGCTCGCTGGAGGCTGTGTCGTCGAAGCCACGGGGGCGACGTCCGCGGGGGTCATCGTGAGCGCCCCTCCGCCCGAGCTGATGCGCGAGACGCCTTCGGCGCCAAGCCGCCCGCGCGTTATCTGGATTCCGGGCTACTGGCATTGGACGGGCATGCAGTACACCTGGATCCCAGGTCATTGGGAGGACGGCCCCGCGGGTCTGCACTGGCGAGCGCCAAGGTATTTGCTCAGGGACGGAGTCTACTATTACGAGCCGGGCGGTTGGTCGGGGCCACCGCGCTGACGCAGCCCGGAATCGCCTTCGCTTTTGCGTCGGCTTGACAACGCAATGCGAGGCCTGCAGGGTGCGCCGCGGAGAGCTGTCCGAGTGGCCGAAGGAGCCTGATTCGAAATCAGGTGTACCCGCAAGGGTACCAAGGGTTCGAATCCCTTGCTCTCCGCTGACTTAGCCGCGATCCCATACTCCGCTCGCGCGCCCTCGTGGGGCAATGGAGGGGCAATGGCTGCCAATTCAGGCAAGACGAGGTCGAGCGGACCGAGCTCACCGAGACCAAGCTCACCCCACGTTCGAGCTTGCCGACGATACCGATTGATCATGTCGCTGGAA
>JALYHX010000926.1 GCA_030776305.1 Myxococcota bacterium | reverse complement strand
GAGGAGGTCCTGGCGCTGCGCTTTCATGCGCAGCCCAAGGGGGGGATGATCGTCGGCAGCGGAAACGGTACGTACGACGTCCTGCGCTGGGACGGCAGCTGCTCGACGGGGGTCGAGGCAGAAGTCTTCACGCGCTCGCGCCCTCCCACCCCTCGTGCGGCGCACGTTCGATGGCATCGCGTCGGCGAGCACATCCAAAGTGCGCTCATCGCGTCGAGCGACACAGTGAAGCGCGCGCATGCGAAATGGGGCAAAGAGTGCAAGGGGGCGATCACCGGGGACGTGTCGGCGGCGTGCGAGAGAGCCGAGAAGGCGCTCGCCGATGCGATCGTCGCTCACGTGCGAAGCGGCGGTGATCTTCCGGAGCCGGAAGGTCTCTGACGCCACCCCGACCGCGACCCGTGCCCCTACTTCTTCGGCGCCTCCTTCGAGTCCACGTCGGCGGGGGGCCTATCACGCCGCAGGGTCAGCCCCGCGAGCGCTTCGCGGCGCGCGAGCCGTACACGCGGATCAGCCTCTCCGCCGGGGTCGACATGTCGCGCGCGGTCGAGGCCCAAGAGGATTCGACCCAGCGACCGTCGTCGCACGCCTCGAGCGACTTGACGCGGAGATGAGCCACGTCGACCTCCGGCATCGCGGCGCCCTGCGATGCGGCGAGAGGCGCAGGGGGTGCAGCGACGTGACGGGCTACCACCACGGCAGTGGGGGATCGACACGCCACGGAGACCCCCGCGGACAGAGCTGCGGCGAGAAGAAGGAGCACGCGAGGTCTTGCCACCGTGCGCGTCGGCGGCGCCGCGGCAGGTCGCTTCGGTGCGGCGAGCTCCTCGCGGGCTGTGCGCGCGTAGTGGCTCGACACGCGCGGCGCGCTCTGGAACTTTTACCGCGCGTGGCGCGCCGGTGTGCTTCGCGATCCCACCGCAGAGCGCGCGTTCGCGCAAGTCACGGGCGCGACGCCCGGCGAGTCGAACGACGAATGGATCGCATGGGTTCGCCAGCTCGCGCGAGGCGCATGACGGAGCGCAGCGGCGAGCCGGGAGTGTGCGATGATACCGGCGTCCAGAGAATACGATGACCATCCCCACCGAGCCCATCGGCAGTGTACCTCGCCCACGAGCGCTCATCGACGCGGTCACCGCGAACGGCGGCAAGACCGACGATCCATCGCTGGAGCCCCTCTTCGACGCCGCGATCCGCGACACGATCGCCCGATTCGAGGCGACCGGCTCTCCGGTCGTCACCGACGGTGAGCAGCGCAAGTATCACAATTTCTGGGATTACTGTGTTCACGGGTTATCGAACATGGGACCCGACGGCTTCAAGATTCCATTTGCCGCCGGACACACGAGGAGGATGCCACGGCTCACCGTCGGCCCCTTCCGTTACAGGGAACACGCCGACCACTACCTGGAGATGGCGCAACGCTACGCGACGCGCCCCGTCAAGCAGGCAGTGATATCGCCCTCGGCATTGAGCCTCCTCTATCCAGCCAACGCGATTGCAGGTTATTCGCGCGAACGGTTCATCGAGGATTTGCTCGTCGAACACGTCGGGGAGGTCCGGCGATGCCTGGAAAAGGGAGCGCACGCCGTTCAAATCGACTTCACCGAAGGCCGGCTCGCCATCAAGGTCGATCGCACGGGGGCGCTGCTCGCGAGCTTCATCGACCTGAACAACCTCGCGCTCGCCCGGTTCTCCGCGGAGGAGCGCACGCGAATCGGCGTCCACACGTGTCCGGGTGCAGATCGCGATTCGACGCACAGCGCGGAGGTCGACTACGTCGAGCTGCTGCCGAGTCTCATGCAGCTCAACGTCACGAACTATTACGTGGCGCTCGCCGGCGAGAGGGATCGAAGGCGCGTGCTCAAGATCATCCGCGACCATCTGACACCAGGAAAGCGGATCTTCGTCGGCGTCGTCGCGCCCATCGATCCCCGCATCGAGACATCCGAGGAGGTTCGCGATCGAATTCTCGAGGCCGCGGAATACATTCCACTCGCGCAGCTGGGCACGACTGACGATTGCGGATTCTCACCGTTCAGCGATGACACGTCGACGACGCGCGACACTGCCTTCGCGAAGATCACTGCTCGCGTGCGTGGCACCGCTCTGGCCGAGGAAGCGTTGCGAGCGCGCTGATGCTGCCCGACGAGGAAGAAGAGCTTCTGCGTTCAGTCGCATTACGAAACGTGCAGAGCATTCTTCAGGCGCGTCAACGCGCCGAGCGGGAACTGGTCGAGACGAAAGAGGCTCTCGAAGAAGAGAGTCGCATTCTGGAGCTGCTCAACAAGACGGGCGCAACGCTCGCGTCGAACCTGGATTTGCAGAGCCTCGTGCAGACCGTCACAGACGCTGGGACTTCACTCAGTGGCGCGCAATTCGGCGCATTCTTTCACAGGGTGACCAACGCCGAGGGTGACGTGTTTACGCTGTACACCCTGTCGGGCGCACCGCGCGAGGCGTTCGAGAAATTCGGACATCCCCGCGCGACGCCGATCTTCGGGCCAACGTTTCGGGGAGAGGGCGTGATCCGGCTGGGCGATGTGACCAAGGATCCTCGTTACGGGCGGATGGGGCCTCATCATGGGATGCCAGCGGGACATCTGCCAGTCCGCAGCTACCTCGCGGTTCCCGTCGTCTCCCGATCCCGCGACGTGATCGGCGGCCTCTTCTTCGGTCACAAGGAGTGCGACGTGTTCACCGAACGGGCCGAGCGGTTGGTCCTCGGAGTTGCCGCGCAGGCCGCAATCGCCATCGACAACGCGCGGCTGTACGAAAGTGCGACCCGCGCCGCCGAGGAGCGAGCGCGCCTCCTCGAGGCGGAGCGCGCGTCGCGCGTCGAGATCGAGCGCGTCAGTCTGATGAAAGACGAATTTCTCGCCACGCTTTCGCACGAGCTACGAACGCCGCTGAACGCCGTTCTCGGGTGGTCGAAGATCTTGCTCTCGCGCGTCAAAGGCGACGTGGAGACCGCCCGCGGCCTCGAGACGATCGTGCGCAACGCGCGCGCGCAGGCCCAGCTCATCGAAGACTTGCTCGACATGAACCGCATCGTGTCCGGCAAGATCCGGCTCGACGTGCAACGCATCGATCTCGGTCCCGTCGTCATGGGGGCCCTGGACTCGGTGAATCCCTCGGCGGACGCGAAGTCGATCTCCGTTCGCACGGCGATCGATCCGCAGACGGGGCCCGTTCTCGGCGATCCGAATCGCCTGCAACAGGTCGTTTGGAATCTGCTGACCAATGCCGTGAAATTCACGCCGAAAGCGGGCGCAATCGACGTGATCGTGCGTCGCTCGAGCTCGCATTTCGAGATCGCCGTGCATGACACCGGAATGGGCATCAGTCCTGAGTTCCTTCCGCATATATTCGAGCGTTTTCGCCAGGCCGATTCGTCGACCACGCGCAAGTACGGAGGACTCGGACTCGGCCTGTCAATCGTCAAGCATCTCGTCGAGCTCCATGGTGGCACCATCCGGGCCGAGAGCCCAGGCGAAGGGAAGGGGGCCACCTTCATCGTCAGTCTTCCACTGCCGGCCGTTCGCGACGGCGGAGCGCGGTCGAACGAACGTCTGACGAGCAACCGCAGGGTCATCCCCTCGGGTGTCGACGTCTCCCTCACCGGGGTCGCGGTGCTCGTCATCGACGACGAGGCCGACGCGCGCGAGCTTATCGAGGTCGTGCTCCGGAACGCGGGCGCGACCGTGCTCTCCGCGGCGTCTGCCGAACAGGGCGTCGCCCTCGTGAAATCCGGGAGGCCAAACGTCATCGTCAGCGACATCGGAATGGCCGGCCGCGACGGCTACCAATTCATCCGCGAAGTCCGAGGCTTGACTGCCGCGGACGGCGGAAAAACTCCCGCGATCGCGCTCACGGCGTTCGCCCGCTCGGAGGATCGAACGCGAGCGATGCTCGCGGGTTACCAGGTTCACGTGGCGAAGCCAATCGAGCCGCAAGAGCTCGTCGCTGCGATCGGGAGCCTCGCGACGAACAGCGGCGATCGCCCCAGCGCATAGAGTTCAGGGCCCGTCACGTCGTGCACTGGAGTACCGTCGTTTTCCCCCCGGTGCATGCGATGGATCGAACCCCGAATGGCACGCGAGTCGTCGTCTGCACGCCGGACGCGACGACGCGCGTCGCGCGGGCCACTCGGTGGCTGGCGGCACAAGGTCCGTCGACGGAGCTGATTGTGGTCGGCGCGACGATGCAAGCGGCCGCGGACTTGATTCGCGCGGTCAGTCGAGAGTTGCACGCCGCGTTCGGATGGCATCGCTTCACGCTCAAAAGGCTCGCGTTCGCACTTGGTGGCGTGCGCTTGGCCGAGGAAGGAAGGGTCGCGGCCGGCAGCCTCGTCGTCGAGGCCATCTGCGCACGTGTCGTCCATGTCGCAGCCGCGCGAGGTCGTCTCGGTCGCTTCGAGCCCATCGCGGACCGCCCAGGGCTTTCTCGCGCGCTCGCCCGAAGTTTCACCGAACTTCGTCTTGCGGCAAACCGTCCGGAGAACTTCGGGGACCGGGACCTCGCGCTCCTGTTTGGCGCTTACGAAGAGGAGCTCGCAGGCGCCGGACTCGCGGATCGGGCGGACCTCTTGGTCGCTGCGACGATCAGCGCAGAGCAGGATCACCCCCTGAGGGAACGGCCGATGCTGTTCCTGGACGTCCCCGTATCCACTGCCCGCGAACTCGCATTCGTTCGGGCGGCCACGGCCCGTTCACCGAATGTCCTCTTCACCGTGCCGGATGGGGACGAACGGACGCTACGGCATCTCAATCGTCTCGACGTCGACCTCGAAGAGAGCCGTCCGGGGACGCGGACAGCGCTCGAGCGGCTGCAGTCCGGACTCTTCGCTGAAATCGCTGCGCGCCCGATGACCAACGAGGGCGTGGAAGTCTTCTCCGCGCCCGGGGAGAGCCGCGAATGCGTCGAGCTGGCGCGCCTCATTCACCGCGAAGCCGAGCGGGGCGTTGCATTCGATCGAATGGCGGTACTCCTTCGCTCTCCGCTGCAGTACCGCCCGCACCTCGAAGAGGCGTTTCGACGGGCCGACATTCCCGCCCACTTCGCGCGCGGCACGGTCCGTCCCGATCCTGCAGGCCGCGCGTTTCTCACGCTCCTGACGTGCGCCGCCGAGGGGCTGTCCGCATCGCGCTTCGCCGAATTTCTTTCGATTGGCCAGGTGCCGGACGCAACCGAGACGGGTGCCCCTCCCGCGCCGCTTCCCGCGTCCGAGCGGTGGGTGCCTCCGGACGACGAGGTTTTTGCCGACGCCGGCGCGATCGCCGAGCCTTCGATTGCCGAAGAGCTCGCGGACGGCCGGCCCGTCGTCGCGGGCACGTTGCGCGCTCCACGGCTGTGGGAACGCTTGCTGGTCGACGCCGCCGTGATCGGAGGGCTCGACCGATGGAAGCGACGACTCGGCGGACTCCGCAACCAATTCGAGCTCGACCTGCGTGAAATCGACGACGAAGACGATCCATCCGCGATGCGTCTTCGACGTGACCAACGCGGCCTCGATGGCCTGGGTGACTACGCGCTTCCGCTCCTCGAGGATCTCAGTGCGTTTCCGTCCTCCGCGCCATGGGGAGACTGGCTGGACCGGCTCGGGGCGCTCGCGACGCGCGCCCTACGCCATCCGGCGCGCGTGCTCAGCGTGCTCGGAGAGCTCGCGCCCATGGCCGACGTGGGGCCGGTGGATCTCGGCGAGGTTCGGATCGTCCTCGAACGCCGACTCACGGAGGTCGTCGTGCCGCCCACGGAGCGACGTTTCGGTCGGATCTACGTCGGTTCCACCGATGAGGCGCGCGGGTTGGTCTTCGACGTCGTCTTCGTGCCCGGTCTCGCCGAAAAGCTGTTCCCCCAAAAAGTCATCGAAGACCCCATCGTGCCCGACCGGGCACGTGAAGGCACGGAGCTCGCCACCAATGCGGACCGATCTGCCGAAGAGCGCCTTGCCTTGCGCATCGCCATCGGCGCGGCGACTCGCCGCGTCGTGGTCTCTTATCCGCGCCTGGATCTCGATCAGTCGCGTCCCCGCACCCCGTCGTTCTACGGGCTCGAAGTCCTTCGCGCAGCAGAGGGTGAGCTGCCCGGCTTCGCGGAGCTGGCGCGACGCGCGAACATCACCGGCGCTGCGCGCGTCGGTTGGCCGGCTCCCACCGATCCCATGGACGCGATCGATCACGCCGAGCACGATCTCGCGCTGCTCGAGTCCGTGCTCAAGCGGCCCGAGGCGGAGACGGTCGGAACCGCTCGGTTCCTCCTCTCGGCGAACGTGCACTTGGCGCGCGCGCTACGATTCCGCGGCAGGCGCTGGCTTCGCAAATGGACGGAAGCCGATGGGATCGTGGCGCCGGCGGCGCAGGCCAAAGTGGCCCTCGCCGCCCATGATCTCGCGGCGCGCTCCTATTCACCGACGGGACTTCAAAACTACGCGGCTTGTCCCTACCGCTTCGTTCTGCAAGCCATCCACCGCCTCTCGCCGCGCGAGCAGCCCGCGCCGCTCGAGGAGCTCGATCCTTTGCACAAGGGCTCTTTGATTCACGAGGTGCAGTTCGAGCTTTACAGCGCGCTTCGCGACAAGAATCTCCTCCCCGTCACGGTCGCGAACCTCGAGGAGGCGCGCGCGCACCTCGAACGCGTCCTCGACGGCGTCGTGGCGCGCTACGCCGACGATCTCGCCCCGGCAATCGATCGCGTCTGGGCAGACGGCATCGCAGGGGTTCGCGCGGATCTTCGAGAATGGCTCCGGCGCGCAAGCGAGGACGGCCGTTGGACGCCCCTCTTCTTCGAGCTCTCCTTTGGTCTACGAGGACGCCGCGAGAGGGATCGACACAGCACGCAAGAGCCGGCGGTCCTCGACTCCGGGATCAAGCTTCGCGGATCGATCGATCTCGTGGAAAAGAGCGAGGGGGGTGCGCTCCGCGCGACGGATCACAAGACCGGGAAGGCGCGTGCACCGCAGGGTACGGTCATCGGAGGCGGGGAGGTCTTGCAGCCCGTTCTTTACGCGTTGGCCCTCGAGAAACTGCTCGGCGGCGAGCGCGTCGAGGGCGGGCGCTTGTACTACTGCACCGCCACCGGGGAGTTTACGGACGTCGACGTGCCCCTCGACGCGTCGGCCCGAGACGCCGCTCGGCTGGTTGGCGACACGGTCCGGAAGGCCATCTCCGACGGCTTCCTCCCTGCCGCCCCGAAGAAGGGCGCCTGTGAATATTGCGACTACCTGCGGGTGTGCGGCCCCTACGAAGAGCAGCGCACCGACCGCAAGCGGCGTGACGAACTCGTACCGTTGGACAGGCTGCGGAGTCACCCGTGAAGACGCTCGCGGACGAAGAGGCGCGGCAACGAATTCGCACACAACTCGATGCGACCCTGGTCGTCGAGGCTGCGGCCGGGACCGGGAAGACCACGGAGCTCGTGCATCGTGTGATGGCGCTCCTGCGCCAGGGGAGGACCACGCTGGCGCGCCTGGTGGCGGTCACGTTCACCGAGAAGGCCGCGGGCGAGATGAAGC
>JALYHX010000925.1 GCA_030776305.1 Myxococcota bacterium | reverse complement strand
GCGCGTATCGATCCAGTGACTGCAGGACGCGCCATCGCGCGTCGTCGAGGGGGTGTTCCGTGCCGAGGGCGGAGACAAGGGCGCTCGGTGTCGCACTCGCGTCGGGATCGGGGCGCGAGGAGGTCTTCGCCGCCGCGGGTGTCGCGCGGTCGAGAATCGCCGTCGCGTCGAGGTCCACACGGTCCGACGTTCCAGCCCCGACGAGACGGCGGCGGTCGTCGATCGACAAAGACAGCCACCCGTCGAGCGAGAGCTTGCGGCCGAGCACGTCCAGCACGCGTCGCGCGGCGAGCGGAATGAAGGGAAGCGCTTCATCGATCCGCTCGAATTCATATACGGTTCCGCCCGTCATGCGCGCCCTCGCAACCATGGCATGCGTCGCGTACACGTTCCAAGGGACCTGCTACGTTGGTGTGGATGCAGGCCGTCTCACCGCGACGATCGTTGCCCATCGCGATGGCTGTCGAGCCACGGCTTCAACCGCGCTCGGTGCGCATCTCGCTGACGGACCGCTGCGACCTCGCGTGCGTCTATTGTCGCCCATCCCGCAGTGACGGCTATTTCGAGAAACGCCTCGACGACGAGGCGTGGAAGGCGATGGTGAGCGCGCTCGTCCAGGCGGGGGTCAGGCGGGTGCGCGTGACCGGTGGCGAGCCGCTGCTTCATCCGAGAGTGACCGAGCTCGTCGCGTTCATCGCAGGGCTCGGGGTCGAGGATCTCGCGCTGACGACGAACGCCACTCGGCTCGAGAAGCTGGCACGCCCGCTTCGCGACGCTGGGCTGAGGCGGCTGACGGTATCGCTCGATTCGCTTTCGCCCGAGCGCTTTTGGCGCATCACGCGTGGGGGGCGCGTCGACCGCGTTCTCGCGGGCATCGAGGCCGCGCGCGGCGTTGGCTTCGACGAGCTCAAGACGAACACCGTGGTCCTTCGACACGAGAACGACGACGAGCTCGCATCGATTGTCGAGTGGGCGTGGGCTCGCGGCATCGTCCCCCGCTTCATCGAAGTCATGCGCATCGGGGAGGGCGCGAGGCTACCCGCGGCGAAGCTCGTCTCCGCTGACGAGATGCGCGCGCGCCTCGCGCATCTGATCGCCGACGAGGCCGGTGTGCCCGACTTGGGACGCGGCCCCGCAAAATACCAGCGCGCTCGCCGTGATCCGCGGCTTCGCGTCGGTTTCATCACGGGAACCACCGACACGTATTGCGATGCCTGCGATCGCATGCGCGTCGCCTCCGACGGGGCGCTCCGGCCATGTCTTGCGACGAATGACGGCGTGGATGGCATGCAGCTGGCCGAGGCTGGCGACATCGACGGCCTCGTGCGAGCGATCGGCGATGCGTGGTTGCTCAAGCCGGACGGGCGCACCTGGAAAGGATGCACCGAGGACACGGCGGCTGATGTGTCGATGCGCGCGATTGGTGGGTGATCCTCCGTTCCCGTGAAAGCGTTCGCGCTCACGTTGCTTATCATTGCGGCCCACGCATGCGTCAGCACGCCGCCTGCCGCGTCTCCCGGGGTATCGGGACCGCGCGCATCTGGGACCAATGTGTCAGCGCCGACCGCTTCAAGCGACGGCCCGATTGTTTTCGTCGAGAATGACTACCCGGCGGCGCTTGCGGATGCCCGCGCGCGGCACCGGCTCCTCTTCGTGGACGCGTGGGCAACCTGGTGCCACACGTGTCTGAGTCTACGGAGCTACGTCTTCCCGGATCCGGCTCTACGGCCACTCGCCGGACGATTCGTGTGGCTGTCGCTCGACACGGAGCGCGAAGAGAATGCGGCGATTGTGTCGAAGCTCGGCGTTCGTGTGCTGCCTACGCTCTATGTGATCGACCCGACGAGCGAGAAGGCGGTTCTGGCGTGGACCGGTTCGCTCACGGCACCCGAACTCGCCAGCCTTCTCGAGGAGTCCGCGATTGCAGTCGAGCGGGGTGGCGAGGGAGGCACCGCGGCGGCGGCGCTTCTGCGCGCGAATCGTGCGAGTGCGGAGGGGAATCTCCAGGTCGCCATCGACGCGTATCACGCAGCATTGGACAGCGCGCCGCCCGGCTGGCCGTCCCGCGCGCAAGCAGTGGACGGGCTCGTCATGCGTCTCGCCGACGCGAGACAGCTCGACGCGTGCGTCGTGACGGGCGCAGACGAGGCGCCGAAGATGCCTCCCGGTACCGCGCTCGCCGATGTGCTGCGCACCTCAATCGGTTGCGCCGAGGATCTCTCTCCGAAAATGCCCGGGCGAGCCCGCCTCACGGAGCTGACTGCGTTGGGCGAGCGGGTCGCGCTCGATGGGTCGCAGCCCATCCTCGCCGACGATCGGTCGGATCTATTCGACTACGTCGTTGGCGCGCTGCGAGAGCTCGGGCGCGGGGACGACGTGCGCCGCGTCGCCCGCAAGTGGGCCGCGTTTCTGGAGGATCAAGCCGCGCGCGCACCCACGCCTGCGGCACGAGCCGTGTTCGATGCGCACCGACTGCTGGCGTACGTCGCCGTCGGTGAGCCCCAACTTGGGGTACCGATGCTCGAACGGAGCGAGCACGACTTTCCGGACGACTACAATCCGCCGGCGCGGCTCGCCGTGGCCTATCTCGCGCTGAGGCGGTTTGACGACGCACTCGTTGCGGTGAGGCGAGCGATCGGTCGCGCCTACGGGCCCCGCAAGTTGCGGCTATGGTCGATCGAAGCGGACATCGACGAAGCCAAGGGGGATCCCGCGGCGGCCCGCGACGCGCTTCGAGCGGGGCTGAGTTTCGCAAGGACGGTGCCGCTCAGTGTCGGCTATACCAAGCTCAGAGATGCACTCGAAGAGCGCCTCGCGAGGCTTCGGTAGTCCCATTTGCCTGCTGACGCCGATCGTTTTCCCCATGCTCTTGTCTCTCGCCGCCTGCGCAACGCCGAGCGGACGCGGTGCTACGTCCACGTCCGAAGGAGGTAGTCCGCGGGATGCCTCGTCCGAGCCGGCTTCGCCGTACACGCAGGTGCTGTTGCAAAGCGCCCATATCGGCAGCGACTCGGCGCAGACCGACTTCCAGAGTGCCACCGCCGACGTCATGTTGGTCGGCGCGCCCTTCGCGAACGTCAACCTCGTCGTCGACCTCGTGTCGCCCTGTTTTCCGTGGAGCAATTGGCAGACCGACCGCCCACCGGCGATGCAGCACTACCCCGCGGACTGCGATGCATTCGATCGCACGTTCGAAATATCCGTGATCGATCCCGCGGCACATCCCGGGATGCCCGGGATCGAAGTCGTCCGTGCCATCACGCCTTTCGGAGGGCCGCAGCACGTCGAACAGGACGTGACCGATGTCTTCAACACCATTTCCGGGCCACGGACGCTTCAAGTCCATGTCGGGGCGTATCTCGATCCAAAAGGGCTCATCAGCGGTTCGGCCGGGGCTTGGTACGTCAGCGCACATCTGGACGTCACCCCCGGAATGCCGAAGTCGAACGTGCTCGCAATCGTCCCTCTCTATTACGGCAGCGTCACTTCTGGGCAGACCCTCTCCGACGTGCCGTTCACCCTTCCGGCGGAGACGATCGCCGGCCGTCTCGAATACCGGGTGACCGGGCACGGTGGAACAACGGCCGATGGAGGAACCGAGTTCCGATCGTGCTTCGGACCGGCGGACGAATTCTGCAGACGGCTGCACCACATCCTCGTGGACGACAACGAAGTCGTCCAGGTCACGCCCTGGCGCAACACCTGCGATGTCCTCTGCACGTTGACGGACGGAGGACCCTTCGGAGGCCAATATTGCCTGGAGAATCCGTGCGGCGACCCCGAGAGCGTCAAGGCATCGCGGGCGAACTGGTGCCCCGGAAGCGTGACACCTCCCCTGTCGTGGACCCCGGCATCGCTCTCGTCCCCCGGAGCGCATACGTTTCGCTTTGCGATCGACGGCGTCCCTCCGGGCGCCGAATGGCGAGTGTCGGCGGTCGTCTATGCGTACGGGCACTGAGGTTTCGCTGCGCGACCGAGCGCGCAAATTCTGGTAGTCGTGGTTCAGCCTTGGACCCGATCGCCGATGCGAAGCGGAGCGCAGCACGCGCCGCGCTCCGTGAGATCCCAGCCGAGGGGATCATCGGCCTCGGCAGCGGTTCGACCGCTTGCCTCTTCGTCGAGGAGCTGGCGCGAGAGGTCCGTAACGGCCGCCGGATCGTCGGCGTGCCCACGTCGGAAGCCACGCGCCTTCTCGCCGAGAGCTTGGAAATCCCGCTTTTGGGCGACGAGGGACCTTGGGAGATCGACGTCAACGTCGATGGCGCGGACGAGGTGAGCGCCGCGCTTGATCTCATCAAAGGTGGCGGGGGCGCGCACGCGCGCGAAAAGATCGTCAATTTCGCCTCGAAGCGGAACTTCGTCGTGATCGACGCCAGCAAGCTTTCGACGCGCCTCGCCGAAAAGCATGCGGTGCCCGTCGAAGTGCTGCCGTTCGCGCACGGCGCGACGCGCGCCCACATGACACGCCTCGGCACTCCGAAGCTGCGCGTGCACGGGGGGCTCGCGGTCAGGACCGACTCGGGAAACTTGCTGTACGACCTCTCCGTGGCGCCCCTCGACGACCCTGCCGCGCTCGATTCTGCGCTGCGCGCCATCCCGGGCGTCGTCGAAACGGGACTGTTCGTCCACCGCGCCGACGTCGTCTTCGTTGCTGACGGGCAGGCTGTGCGACGACTTGCTCGCCAGTTTTAGACCCCGAACCCCCCTACGCCCGCCCGTCGTCACTCTCCGTCTGCCGCATCCCCTGCGTCGGCGCCACCGTCGATGCTTGCATCTGCCGCGTCGGCTGCTGAAGCATCCATGGCGTCCATCGCCGCGTCCGCCGCGCCATCGCTGGCATCACCGCCGTTGCCCGCGTCGGCCGGGCGCATCGGGCAGACCGTGCTCGAGACCGTGTGCGCCACCGGAGGCAAGCTCCGCAAGAATTCGATGATCGTTGCCGCGGTGCCGGCGTCCATCGGCTCGGTGCCGGCGTCGTTGGCAATCAAGCCGAACTTCGGCATGACGCACATCGTTCCGCCGTCCGGCGTCACCCCTGTGAGGATGGCGGTCTGGACCTGATCGTTGGTCCAGCAGCCAAGCCCCGTCATGTCGGGCGTGAGGTTCGACGGGAAGATCGCCCCGGCGTCGCTGAGCGACATGTCCCTGCCTTCGAGAGTGACCCCCGAATCGACCCCATGGTTCTGGTGGCATCTCCAGCACCGGTACACGTTCGTGACGAGGTCGAGCCCCGTCGCGACCGTTGCACCGTCGAGAGTTGCCGCGTCGAAGAGGGTGCAAGTGGGCGCCGCACTGTCGGATGCGTCCGACGCATCCGAACCGACAGAGGTCTCCATGGCCGTGGCGTCGGCCCCCCCTTCTTTGGCTTCTTTGGCCGCGTCGGTCACGACGTGATCCAGGGTCGAATCGCCCGAAGCGTCCGACGAAGCGTCGGCCGAAGCGTCAGTCTGCGGACTAACGCCCGAGTCGTCGCCGCAGCCGGCGAAGATGAACGCCGCCGCGGAAGTTCCCGTCAAAGCAGCAGCCACCCCAAGAATCCGGCGAATCATCATAGTTTACTTTCCCTTGTCTAAGATTAATCGCGTTTTGGGCCGCGATTGACCCGAATTGCCGAGCGGCACTCTGTCCCAAGGCCGACGTTGGCGTCAAGCTTGCCAGTCCGGAGTGTCGGGCCGGGCTGTCGCTCAGTGGATGGCTTTGCGGCGTGGTGTAGTAAGAACGGACACGACCGAGCGTTCGTGTGCGGCAGCCGAGTGGTGAGGTACCGGTTTGCAAAACCGCTTCCGGAGCGGACGACGTCATGAAGAAGAAGGCGGTCGTAGCAACGGTTGGTATTTTCGCTATACCAAGGGGCCCTGACGGGACCCGAGAGAGTATCGTGGTGCGGTAGCCAAGTGGTTAGGCACCGGTTTGCAAAACCGGCACACGTGGGTTCAAATCCCATCCGCACCTCCCACGGGACGCCTTCCGCCGCTCGTCAGCGGGTCGCGACCATCGGGCCTCGGTCGATGCGGCCAAGCAGGGGGTAGCGCGTGATGGACGAGAAGGACTTCGAGGGCACCGTCGTCCTCGAGCAGCTGGCGGCGATCGGGCAGGTCGAGGACTTCTTCGATGCGATTGACGCCGACGACGTCGACCGGGCCACGTTGATGATGCGGCGGGCGAAGGTCGATGCTCGAACCATCGCGATCGTGATCAAGAAGATGAAGGACGCCGACGGGGAGCATTGAGCGCACGCTCAGCTGGAAGACGCCGCTCTCCTCGGCTCGCGGCCGACGTATACTGTCGGCCCTCGTGACGGAGTCGTTTTCGGGACCTGCAGTCGAGTTGGACCGAGGAGTGTCGTGGCGTACGAAGTGGACTTCAAGAACGTATCGACGATCGGGCTGGAATCGTCGCCGGTGGCGGGCGCGCTTGCGGGGCGGCGGGCAAACGAGGCCCGCTACTTCAAGAACAAGTACGACCACGTTTTCACGGTGGAGCCTGCGAGCAAGGCCAAGACGGCCATCGCCTGGGTGCACCGGATCCTCAAGGAAGAACGCGACATCGTCATCGCGTCGCGCCCTCTCGAGGCTACGGCTTTCCAGGTCGAGAACATCCGAATCGCCTACGTTTTCTACGAGAGCGGTCTGTCGATCAACGTGATGTACACCGTCGACGACTCCAAGAAGCGGGCGGTCGGGTTCAAGCTCTCCGATGGGATGGAAGTCCCCGCGGAGCTCGCGTCGAAGTTCAAGTTCGCGAGCCAGAAGTCGAAGCTCGCCGGAACCATTCGCGGTTCCTATTTCGCGTTCAAGAACGAGTACTGATCCCAGGACCGGTTCTGCGACGTCGGTATCGGCGGTGAAGATCCCGAGGTCTCCGCCGGATCGAATATCCTCGCCGTTGCCATGCCGAACGCGCCGGTCCGTCGCAGCCCGAAGAAGCGAGCGTCCACCTCACGGAGGGCCAAGGCCAGCGAGATTGGCGTTCGCGCACAGCCGCTCATTGCGGTTCGCGATGTCAAGGCGAGCAGTCGCTGGTACTCGCAGCTCCTCGGCGTCGAGAGCCTCGGCGCCCACGAACATCGGGCGCTCTACGACAGACTGCTCTGCAACGGCTCCCTCCTCCTTCAGCTCCATGCTTGGGACGAGGAGGATCACCCAAACCTCCAGAACGCGGATGCCGCACCACACGGGCACGGCGTGCTCCTTTGGTT
>JALYHX010000924.1 GCA_030776305.1 Myxococcota bacterium | reverse complement strand
GACGTGCAGTGGCGCGGAGGAGTCCTTCACGCGTCGCACGGATGAACGACGTGTGGTTCTCGAGTCCCACGACAGACTGGCCACGGGCGGCCGCGTTGATCCCAGCGCCCACGGACGCAACCGTCTCGATGACGCCGGCGTGCACTCCGCCATGCACGATGCCGTACAGTTGCCGGTGACACGGAGCGATCTCGATCTCGGCGATGACCTCGTCCGCGGTCGCGCGCACGAAACGCAGGTTCATCGCGGCGTTCCAGCCCTCGCGCGTCTCGTTCAAAGCGGAAGCTATATCCATCGGTTGCGATCGGGGAGCTTCGGTCATGAGTCTCTCGAGGGCGAGGTGGTGGTTGAGGTCGGGAGTCGGGGTCGTTCACCGCTTGCTACACCCTTTGAATCTTGGCAATCATTCAAGCAAGCAACCATGATGTCCACCGCCGAACGGATCCTTCGCTACGCCAAGATTATCGCCGTCGTCGGAGCGTCGCGCGACGCGACGAAATCAGCGTCTTCCGTCCCGCGGGTCATGCAAGAGCGTGGCTTCCGGGTCATCCCCGTGAATCCGTTCGCCGACACCATTCTCGGAGAACGGGCCTACAAGACGCTCGCCGACATTCCCGACAAGGTCGACGTCGTCAATGTGTTTCGCCCGAGCGCGGATGCCCCAGAAGCGGCGCGGCAAGCCATCGCGATCGGCGCGCGGGCCCTCTGGCTACAACAAGGGATCATCTCCGACGAAGCGAGGCGTCTCGCAGAGAACGCCGGCCTCGATTACGTCGAGGATCGATGCATGGCCGTAGAGGCCGCGCTGCACCATATTCGAGTGTCGTAGCCCCACGCGCAAGGCGTTGCTCACAATGGAGGGGGCACCGAAGAGGATCCGATGGGGCCGAACTGACCCGAGCTCGGATCGAATTCGAACACGTCGCCCGCGGCGATCTCGTACACCCAGCCGCTCATCTGTAGGACACCGCGATCGAGGCGATCGGCGACGTTCGGAAACGCGCGGAGGTTCTCGAGTTGCACGAGGACGTTCTCCTGGACCGCGGCAAGCATCCTAGTCGGTTCGTCGAGATGCGCGTATCGCTCGGCGACGATCTGTCGCACGCGCTCGCCTTGCGCCAGCCAGCGCTTGACGAACGGCAGACGATCCATCGTCTCCGGGTTCAGGATGGCGTTCACGGCGCCGCAGTGAGTGTGTCCGCAGACGATCACGGTGGACACGCCGAGCACCTCCACGGCGTACTCGATCGCCGCCGCGGTGCCTCCGGGCACGGTCACATGTGGAACGACGTTCCCGACGTTGCGCACGATGAACAGATCACCGGGCTCGGTGCTCGTGATGAGGTTGGGAACGACGCGCGAATCCGAACATGTGATGAAGAGCGTCTCCGGGTGCTGGCCCCGGTCTGCGAGCCGCCGAAAGAGCGCGCGGTGACTCGCAAAATACTGCGAGCGAAAGGCGTGCACCCCGTCGACCAGCTTCTGCACCATGACCAACGCCCTCGTAAGCGATCGACTGCCCTCGATGCAAGCACTCGCGGCAGCCAAGGAGAGATTGATTCCTTCAGCACCGCCCCGCGACGGTCTTCCCGTGAACTTCGTTGCGTCGATGGGCGTGGCATGCATCGCGATCGCGTGCGGATGCTCGGTGGGAATCATGTCGACCGGCCCCAGGCGCGAACCCCCAGCGCGTCGCCGCGGACATATCGACATGGTCGAAAGGCAGCACCGAGGCATGGCGTCGTCGACGGAATGCCATGGGCAGCTGCACGCGCAGAAGGCGGCGCCTCATTCAACATCGTCGAGCGAAGCGGCCGACCTCCGTCCGTCGCGTCGTGACGTCGTGGCGATACCCGTCATGTAGCCCCAACCCGTTTTCGCTGGCGCTTTCCCATCGTATGGCGCGCTTTGCGCGTCTCGCGTGCCTTTTCAGCGCCCTCGAGTTTCGCCTTTACCGTCTTCGGGCCCGGCTTCTTGGGCATTGTCCAGCCGAAGGCGGCATAAATGTCATTCGTCGGCCCGAGCTCATGCTCGACTACACCCTTGAGCTTGAGCATCAGCGCATGAGCGTGCCGCGCGATCTGGCGCTCCTTGGCTACAGCCACCTGCACCGCCGCGTGCGCGGCGCCCACGTCATCGATCGCGTCGATGTGCGATTGAAAGATCCCGACGAGGTCTTCGGGCGTGTACTGCTTTCCGCCAATCAAATAACGTTTGCCCCTGACGAAGTGTTTGGTCACCCCACGAATGACGCTGGTCGCTCGCGCGCGCTTGGTCACGGTGCCGAGCTTGGGCATGGGCGTCTCATACCCCCATCCGTTGTTCGAATCGAGTGGGGATCGAGGGGCGCGCGTGCCCCGCCGTCCACGCGCGACTGCCCGTCGGGTGCGATCAGGTTCCCGCGTGCGCGATCGGAGAAAGGATCACGGGGGTACGGGTGCCCCGGATTCCCATCGCGTCGGCCAGCGTCACCCGGCAGGCGGGGATCGAGGGGCACCGCTGCCCATCGATTCCCAGTGCACCGGCGACGCGTAACGATGCGCCGGTGCGCTTCCCCGGTCGCGGCGAGGATCGCCGGGCCAGCGTGCCCCACGATTGGCATTGCCTTGGCCAGGTGCGCAACTGGAGTCGACATCGTCAGGCCACGGCGCCCCCTCGATCGCATCTGTGTTGTGGCTCGAGGTCGGTAGTCCTGTGGGGCTTATCCGATGAGCTCAGGAAACGACACGCCTTGGCCGAGCGTCGATGCGCGGCGCGCCGGGGGGGGATGCGCGCGGAATGCTACCGGTACAGCGCGCCCGCGGCCTGCAAGGCCCAGTGCAGGTAACCCACGACCGTGACGGCGATGGCCGCAGGCACGGCGATCCGGGTACAAGCACGCGCGAGCACCCGCCATCGCGGACCATGAGCCATCGCAATCTCTGCGTGGGCGACGCGACGCACGCGCGAGGCCAGCGCGCTGGCAGGCTCGACTGGCGCGAGCGACCGGAGATCCTCGTCGAGACTCATTTCGAGGCCTTCCTCACGGTGTCCTCCATCGAGAGCCGGTTCGCAAGCTGGGTGCGCGCCCGCGACAGTCGTTGCCGTAGCGCCTCGTACGAGATGCCGAGAATGGCCGCCGCCTCTTCCTGCTCGAAACCCGCGACCCCGACGAGCAACAAGACTTCGCGCGACCTCGGGGGCAGGGAAGCGAGCGCCTGATCGAGCGCGCTTACCTGACGTGAAGCGTCGGCTCGGCTCTCGGGGTCCAATGATGCGGGCGTCGGCAGTGCGTCCTCGTCGATCGCGACGAGGCGTGAGATGTCGAGCATAGACCAGCGCACGTGGCTCACCCATGCATTGCGCGCAACGCGGAAGAGCCAGGCGCGAAGGTCGGTGTCGTCGTCGAGTCGATGAGCGTTGCGCGCAAGCTTCACCCACGTGTCCTGGAAGAGATCCTCGGCGACGTCCCGTCGACGCGACAGGCGCAAGAGAAACCCATGCACCCCCACCCGATAGCGCGCGTACACCGCGTCGAACGCTCGCGTGTCGCCACGTCGCAGGCCGTCGACCAAGGGACGCTCGGACGGGTCGCGCACGGTCCAATGAACGCGCGAGCGGTGGACGTGTGACAAGAAGAATGTGCGCGTCACATGCGTCGGCCCGCCGCGTTCAAGGGGCATGCTCCAATTCTTCCGAGATGGCGGTTGGTCGATGTTCGTAATCATGGCTTTCGGCGTGCTCACCGTGGCTTCGGCGGCCTTCTACGCCGCACGGCCCGCCGGTCCACGCGAAGGCTTTCTCCAGTGGATGTCCGTCGCGATCCTTTCGTCGACTCTGGTCGGCGTCGCGTCGGACGTCGGTGCCACTTTCCGGTTTACGTGCGCGATCCAGGACGCCGACCAGCGTTCGCGCACCGTCCTCGAGGGCATGGCCGAGTCAATGAGCCCGGCCGTGATGGGGTTTGCGTTCTTGGCGGTGGCTGCGTTCTTGACGGCGGTCGGGCGCAGACGGCTCGATGGTTTGCGGGCGTAGCGACCCGCGCCCGAGAGCCCTTCAGGGTGCCCGGACCGCAGCGCGGGCATCGGGGTGGGACGCCGCGCTTACCTCAAATTCGCGACCTTGTCGCGCGTCACGACGTAGGCGCTGCCATACACCTTCTGCAACTCCGCCGCGGTGTTGTCTTGCTCGGGAAACGGGGCGGTCCAGATGCTGAAGAAGGACCAACGGGTCTTCGTCGATTGTAGCTGGTCGGGATCCGGGACCGGTCCGCATTCGTGAAGAGCGATGGGCATCGATGGGCCAAAAATGTTGACGGCCGTGTCGTATAGCGCGGTCGATGGACTGTAGTCGTACGCGCTGTTGTACGTATCGGCGCCGCCGATATCGACGTATGCCTTGCCTGGGTAAAACGACGGATCCGGAGACCCATCGTAGGGGAGGAGCCACAGGATGTTCGTCAGCCCTTTCACCATGGTCATGTAGTTGAACATGTACTTCCAAAGGCGAACGTATTGAGCTCCACCTTCCATGCTCCACCAGAACCAAGTGCCGCCCGCTTCGTGAAAAGGACGCCAAATCACGACTCCATTGCCGTTGTGCACCGCCTGGATCTCGCCGGCCGCCTTGTCCATGCGCCCCTTGAACGTCGTGTTCAGCGCGCTTCCCTCGGTGAGGACCGCATTGATGGAGACACCCGTCTTCGAGCTCTGGTAACCATCTGGTAGGCCGTTTGCGAGGCCCATGTGATAGCCGAACATGCAGAGCCCGCCAGCGTTCCATTGCGCCAGGCAGCGCATGTCGTTGCCCGCGTTGTTGACGTCGAACGCGCGAATCGCCGGGTACTTTCCGGTCGTGCTGAAGACGTAATTGAACTCGACGTCGTTGCCACTCGGCTGGCCAGTGGCGTTTTCTTCTTGACCCGAGAGAATGTGATTGCCGTATTGGCTATAGAGGTAGCAGAGCGCGTTCTTGGTCTGCTGGGTTGCATTCGGGGTCACCGGCAGAACGCCGCACGGCGATCCAGAGTCACCCGGTGGGGCGGGTCCGCTTTCCGAGCTCGATCCCGCGTCCGAGGCAAAGTGCAAGTCTGTCGCCGAGTCGTAGCCGGAGCCACTGTCCAGGCTCGACGTCGCTGCGGAACTACCACTGCCCGAGCCCGAGCTCGACGTCGATCCCGAGCTGCTCGACGCACCCGGCGAAACGCCCGATCCCGACCCGCCGAACGAACCCGACCCGAAGGCACCACTCGCGCTTGCGTCGTCCCGCGACGGTGAGGCCGGAGAGCCCGCGCTGCCGCATCCGGACGCGAGCGATCCAACCACCACGAGCGCGACGGGAGCACTCAGTCGTATTGCATTCGTTCGACAATCGGCCATTGGCGGTTGGACGGCGCTCGGTCCGCTTAGGCAGAAGCGCCGTCATCCCATTCTGGCTCACCAATTGGCAGGTCTGCGCGGCCGATCGTGCCACGCAGCCTCGACGTAAAATTATCCGGGATGCGCATCCGCGCTCGTAGAACGTCAAGAGGTCGTGATCTCTTCTGCGTGGCTCGTTCTCACTGGGCTTGGGTGGCTCGGATCGTACCTGGTCTCGTCGAAGGCGAACGACGCGCCCGATTCCGCCACGCGCATCATGCAGAAGATGGATCTGGTGGATGCGCAGATCCCGGAAACGCTGTGGATTGGGGGGGACGGGCCCGTGGTCGCGGATTTCTTCGCGACGGAGGCTTTCGAAGTGATGGGCCTCTGAGACGCAAACGGGCCGCGGTGGACAAAGACGCCTCTTGGCCCGGGCCGCGACCTGTCGTAAACACCGAGCACATGCACGACGAACGCTTCCCCGGTGAAACGGAAGAGTATCGAGTCGCGCGCGACGCCCTCTTGGCAGAGGAGCGCGACCTGCGCCGTCAGGTCGAGAGAGTGGCCGCGCTGCGCCGTCGCTTGCCGATGGGAGCACGGGTCCCCGAGGACTATACGTTCGAAGAGGGCGCGGCCGATCCCGAGGACATCGCGTCGACCCGCAAGGTTCGGATGTCGGAGCTCTTCGAGAAAGGCCACGACACACTCGTCCTCTACAGCTTCATGTACGGGCCGGACATGAAGAAGGCGTGCCCGATGTGCACGTCCTTCATCGACGGCCTCAATGGAAACGGGATGCACCTCATACAGCGTCTGAACCTCGCGGTCGTCGCGAAATCGCCGCTGGCTCGGCTCCGAGAGTTCGCGAGGTCGCGCGGATGGCGCAATGTTCGCCTTCTGTCTTCGGCTGGAACGACATTCAACCGCGACTATCACGCCGAGGATACCGACGGCGATCAGACATCGATCATCCATGTCTTCGCGAAGCGCAGCGACGGCGTCCACCACTTCTACAGCTCCGAACTGAACATGGTCGACTCCGAGCCCGGGCAGAATCCTCGCCACATCGATCTCATGTGGCCTTTGTGGAACGTCCTCGACTTGACGCCCAGTGGCCGGGGCGCCGATTGGTTCCCCGCGCTGGCGTACTGAGGGGTCGTAGGCTCACAATTGATCCACCACATTTATTTCTCGCCGGGGATGTTCGGCTTCACGCGCGTCGCGTCCTACGACTACTTTGCGCATGTCCAGCGCGCGCTCGAAGCTCGATTTCACAAGGCGGGTCATGTCGTCCAAACGCACGTGTCCGACGTCCTTCCCACGGCATCGCTGCGGCGGCGCGCGATCCGACTGGCGGAGCTCATCGACCGGACCTCGACAGAGGAGGGCCCGATCCATCTGGTCGGCCACTCGACCGGGGGTCTTGATTCCCGTCTCGTGGCGTCGCCGGGGGCGCGCTTGCCGGAAGGGACGGGCAGACAGCGCTGGCTCGCGCGGGTGCGCAGCGTCACGATGATGAACACGCCACATTTCGGCACGCCGCTCGCGAGCTTCTTCGCCACGTCGCGGGGGCAGCAAGTGCTCTACGTCTTGTCGGCTTTCACGGTGGTCGGCCTCTCGCTCGGTGCCCGTCCGCTCGCCCTCGCGAGCGTCCTCATCGGAATCATCGAGCGGGGCGACCGAGCGATCGGGGTCACGGTGCCCGTGATCGACAAGCTGGTGCAATCGCTGCTCGCCCTGGTGGACGACGCCCGTAGCCCCGATGTCCGCGTGTACCTCAAAGCCATTCAGGAAGACCAGGGGGCGATGCTGCAACTCAGCCCGGAGGCGATGGATCTCGTCGTCGCTGGGTTCGAGAACCGGGAGGGGGTCCGCTACCAGTGCACCGCGTCGATGTCGCCGATGCCGTCGGTGCGCAAGTGGAGGGGGACCTTCGGGCATCCGTGGCAGGCGGTGTCACTGGCTCTCTTCACGACGCTGCACGGCATCACCTCGCGGTACGATAGCCGCTACCCCTGCGCGGCACTGCCCGTGGATCCAGCGCGCGGGCCCGCTTCGGTCGACGAAGCGACCGAAGCGCTGCTGACTCGCGCGCTCGGAACATCTCCGGATCTTCATGCCAACGACGGCTGCGTCCCGATCCGCTCGCAGCTCTGGGGGACCCTGGTGTGGGCGGGACTCGGCGATCACCTCGACGTTCTCGGTCATTACCGTGATGACACACCCGAAGAACGCGTGGAGCTACGCCACCATGATTGGCTGACGAGCGGCTCCCAGTTCGACGACGCGCACTTCGAGGCGCTGATGGACGCGATCGCGACGGGGATGCTCGACTCCGCCCTGCTCTAGTGCACCGCCGTCGAGATGGGATTAAGGTTTGCTGTCATCCTGAGCGAAGCGAAGGACCCCATGGCCGCCTTGGTAACCCACATCGAGGCGTAGTCGTTCCACCCGGGGTTGACCGTTTCGATCAGCGCGACCTTGCGATCGCGCCGCCATCCCTTGAGCTGCTTCTCACGTGCGATGGCATCGCGGACATAGGTGAACGCCTCGGCTTAGACCAGTCGCCAAGTTGGTACCGAGCGGTGAAGCCATCGACCTTTTTTCGCCGATGGGCCTCGATTCGCGCGCGGCAGGTCGGAGGTGACCCCAACGTAGAGCCCCCGGCTCAGCGACAGAACGTGTGACGATGTACACGTGGTACGTCGAGCGTTCGACCCTACTTGACCCATCGCCCGGCCAGCGGCCGTGTTGCCAAGTGGGGTCCTTCGCTTCGCTCAGGATGACAGCAATTCCTATCAGCCCTGAGGTTGACCTCATCTCGACGACGCTGCACTAGTATCCGGGTCGCCCCGGCAAAGCCGACGTCTTGCCGATCAGTACGCAGAAAGGCACCGCTTCGAAAAGGTCGGCGACCCGGACGTCGGCCCCATCGATCTGCCTGACGACGCCGGCCACCGCGTCGTGGGCTTCGGTGGGCGCGATCTCGGATGGCCATCGCACCGTGGTATCGCCCCAGTCGTCCTTGCGTGGCATTCCCGCGCGCGTGCCGAACTGCGTGAAGAAGCGGCCGGCGATCGTCACGGCGAACGTGCTCTCCCACCGCCGAGCGAACGCGATGACGTTGTCTTGTCGCGTCCCCTGCACGAGGAGAGGCTCGTACGAGCCTCGCAAGAAAATGTCGCGGTTGCGGCGCCTGCATGTAAGCAACGCCTGCGTGAGAAAGAGCTTGATGCGGCCGTCGCCGGGAGCATGCGACAGCTCGGCGATGAGCGCGGCTCGGTCAGATTCCGTCCGCGACGCAAGCTCCGCGAGGAGACGCCGGCGCAACGCGAAGTCGACCGGCCGGCGGTTGTCTGGGTCGACCATGCTGAAATCCCAGAGCTCGGTCCCCTGAAAGAAGTCGGGCACGCCGGGGGCAGTCGCTTTCACGACGAGCTGCGACAACGAGCTCCAATACCCAGGAAGCAGGAGGCGCTTTGCGAATGCGAGGAGCTTCCGGAGAAACGGCTGCGTGGGGTCCAGCAAACGCGCGACGAAGACGCGCGTCGCTTCCTCGTACTCGGCATTGACGTTGATCCACGCCGTGTGCCGCTTGGCCTCGCGAAGCGCTTTCTCGACGGAAGCCTGTGCGCGCGGCAAGAGATCTTCCGGGATCCGGTTGCCATCGACCTCCGGCAGCGCGCCGAGCAACGTCTGGTAAATGTAGTACTCGTCGTCGTCATCGGGCGCCGGCACATCCCCGATCCGAGGCTTGAGCGCCCGCCCGATCTCGCGCCATTCGTCGACCTGGCCCGCCCATTCATCGGCGACTTCGGAGAGCGTATTCAGTCGCGCCCGATTGTCCTCGGCTCGCTTGGTGTCGTGGGTGCTCGTCGCCGACATGGCGAGGGGCCGCTCGCGCGCTCGGTCCATCATCCGCCGGTGAAACTCTTCGAGCGGGGTGCCGAACGGTTGTGGGCCGCCTCCCACTTCGTTGAGTGATAGCAGCGGAAAGTAGCGATAGAACGTCGTGTCTTCGAGGCCCTTGGCCATCACCGGCCCGGTGATCTCCTGGAATCGCAAGATGAAGTCGCGTCGTTCGGCGCGCTGCTCCTCGGTGATGCCGTCGGGATCGTGCATCAAGAGGACGTCCCCGAGAAAGTCGAAGGCCGAAAGATTCACGCTCGGGCTGCGGCGTTTGCCTCCGCGGAG